>WRLS01000012.1 GCA_009776345.1 Oscillospiraceae bacterium
GGGGGGGGGGGGGGGAGGGGGTGGGGGGTTTTTTTTTTGGGCAAAAAATGAGGGGAACCCCCCCCCCCCCCCGGCGGGCGCCCCCCCCTTCGTGCGCGAAGGGGGCGGGGTCATCCCACCCGAAATTCCCCTCCTTGGAGGGGTGGCAGGCGTAGCCTAACGGGGTGGTTTATGCAAGCCCAAAACTTATTATTCCTTCCCTTACTAATTCCTAATTCCTATTTTCTAATTCCTACAGGGCGGGGGCAAACCCCCGCCCTGCTTGAAACCTTATTTTCCCGTTACCTTAATCCCGCGTAAGCCCTACCGTGATTTAAACGTATCGCACAGCGTGTCGCCGGAGCAGCAGGCGGTCGTCGTGCCTACTTTAATATGGTCCGCGGTGCAGACACTGCCGTCCTGATTATAGCAGCAGTTTACAGCGTCACATTCCACGCCGTCAAGCATATCCCATGAATGGGAGTTAGAATAAGGGTCCTTAAAATCACTTTGCATGATCTTGCCCCTCCTTATTTTTGTTGAAGAAATATACCGCAATCGCGGTAAAAATATTATTCGCCGTAAACCCCGCGGCATACAGCTTAATTTTTGGTCTGAATGGAGATTTAATTTGGCAATATACGCAATCGGCGACCTGCATCTTTCTGTCGCGGCAAAAAAACCCATGGATATTTTTTCCGGGTGGGAAAACCACGCGCAGCGCCTTATAGAAAATTGGCACAAAAAAATCCGCCCCGGCGATGTCACCGTGCTGTGCGGGGATACCTCGTGGGGGATAACGCTGCGCCAGGCGCTCCCTGATTTGCGGCTGCTGCATGGGCTGCCGGGAAAAAAAATTTTGATTAAAGGCAACCACGACTACTGGTGGTGTTCGGTCAGCAAAATGAAGCGCGTCCTGTCCGAAAACGGGCTTGACAGCATATATATCCTGCACAACAATTCCTTCACGGTGGACGGTGTACACATCTGCGGCTCCAGGGGCTGGATGTTTGAAAGCGGGGAGCCGCACGACGCAAAGCTGATAAACCGCGAAGCCATGCGCATCGACGCGTCAATCAGGAGCGTCGGGGAGCAGGCGGGCGAAAAGCTCCTCTTTCTTCATTACCCGCCAATATACGCCGGGCAAACGCTGGATTCCTTTATTGACGTGATGGAATTTCACGGCATAAAACGTTGTTACTACGGGCATATTCATGGCACCGGGCATGAGTGGGCCGTGCAGGGGGTTGTAAGGGATGTACGCTTCGCAATGATTTCTGCGGATTATTTAGGTTTTGCACCTTTACTGATTAACAATACTGTGATATAATATTAGGGTTAACGTGAAAATTTGGAGGGACGTACCAATGGGCTTGACATCGTCAACAAAAACAGAGGTAAATACTTATGTGCTGGAGATATCCGTCGGCGCGGATGAGCTGAAAGCGGCATCTGATATCGTTTTCAAGAAAAAAAGAGGCACGATCGCAGTGCCCGGGTTCCGTAAAGGCAAAGCCCCGCGCAAAGTAATCGAGCGTATGTACGGCGAAGGCGTTTTTCTGGAAGACGCCGTGAATGACCTGTATCCCGATGCCTACACCGCCGCTGTGGAAGAGGTCGGAATCGAGCCTGTTTCACGCGCGGAGGTTGAAGTCCTTACCTTGGATATAAACGATGGGTTTACCTTCAAAGCGACTGTCACCGTAAAACCGGAGGTGACTGTAACAGATTACAAGGGCATAGAAGCCGTGAAAACCGTCTACTTTGTCGAAGAAGAAGATATCGACAAAGAGGTCGAGCGTATACGCGACCGCAACGCCCGCATCATTACGGTGGAGGACCGCCCCGCGCAGGACGGCGACCAAGCTGTAATCGACTTTGAGGGTTTTGTGGACGGCGAGGCCTTTGAGGGCGGCAAAGCCGAGGGGCATACCCTCACGCTTGGCTCCAACTCCTTCATAGAGGGCTTTGAAAGCCAGATCATAGGCAAAAGCACGGGCGACGAATTTGATGTAAACGTCACTTTCCCGGAGGAGTACCACGCGTCTGAGCTTGCGGGGAAGCCCGCTGTGTTCAAAGTAAAATTGCATGAGATAAAACTGCGCGAGCTTCCCGAGCTTGACGACGAATTCGCAAAGGACATAAGCGAGTTTGATACACTTGAGGAATACCGCGCGGACATACGAGGAAAATTAGAGGAAGCGGCGGGACGGCGCACAGCCGACGAATATGAAACACTGCTTGTCGACAAAGTCGCCGAAGGGCTTGAGGGCGAGATCCCGCCGATTATGATAGACACCCGCATAGACGGACTGCTGCAGGATTTTTCAGCCCAGCTCCAGCGCCAGGGCATGACGCTTAACTTATACCTGCAATACAGCGGCATAGATGTGCAGAGTTTCCGCAAGACCTTCCGCAGCCAGGCGGAACGCCAAGTGAAGGTACGCCTTGCGCTCGAAAAGATCGCACAGGTTGAGGAGCTGGAAATCACGCCCGAGGAGCTTGAAGCCGAATATGAGCGCGTGGCGGGCATATATGAAATGGAAGTAAGCCGGGTTAAAGAGTTTATCGGCGATAAGGACGTAACCGCCGACCTGCTCTCGGGCAAGGCGATCGACCTAGTGCGCGACAGCGCGAAATCGGAGGAAACCACAAAGCCGATGAGCGCCCCGCCGCCGGAGCTTGCCCCGGTCGAAGCTGTTGCGGAGGAAAATTCCGATGCGCAAGATTTGGATGAGGAAGTTTCTGATGACTAAAAAAACTATGGAGGGCATGGCATGGCATTAGTACCAATGGTAGTCGAACAAACCAACCGGGGGGAACGCAGCTACGACATTTATTCCCGGCTGCTCAACGACAGGATCGTTATGCTCCACGATCAAGTGAATGACGTAACGGCGAGCCTTGTCGTCGCGCAGATACTCTATCTTGAAGGCGCGGACCCGGACAAGGACATCCACCTTTATATCAACAGCCCCGGCGGCTCTGTCACTGCGGGCATGGCGATCTATGACACTATGAACTATGTAAAATGCGATGTTTCTACAATCTGTATCGGCATGGCGGCATCAATGGGCGCGTTTTTGCTGAGCGCGGGGGCGGAGGGCAAGCGTATCTGCACGCCCAACGCCGAGGTTATGATCCACCAGCCATCCAGCGGCGGCAGGGGCGGAATGGCTTCCGATATAAAAATCCACGCCGATTGGATTATCAGGACAAAGCAAAAACTCAACCGGCTGTTAGCCAAGCATACCGGCCAGCCGATCGAGGTTATAGAGCGCGATTCCGACCGTGACTATTTCATGTCGGCGGAAGAGGCGAAAGAGTACGGCCTGATCGACAAAATTATAGAAAAACACTAGCGTTAAATTTAATTGAGGTGTTCTTATGTCTAAACCGGATAACCGCATACTCCGCTGTTCCTTTTGCGGAAAGATGCAAGACGAAGTCGGGCGGATGATCGCGGGCCCGGGGGTCTGCATTTGCGACGAATGTATTGACCTTTGCCAAAGCGTACTGGACGGCGAGGACCCTTACGAGGAGCGCCCGCCCCGCCGCCCCGAGCCGCCGCGCACAGAAAGCATCACCGTGCCGCAGCCGCGTGAGATAAAACGTGCGCTCGACCAATATATCATCGGGCAGGACAGGGCGAAAAAATCCCTTTCTGTCGCCGTATACAACCACTACAAGCGGATATTCTCGATGGACAGCTCCGATGTGGAGCTTCAAAAGAGCAATATCTTAATCGTAGGGCCAACCGGCGTGGGCAAGACCATGCTCGCGCAGACGCTTGCGAGGCTGCTGAACATACCGTTTGCGATTGCGGATGCCACCACGCTCACCGAAGCCGGTTATGTCGGCGAGGATGTGGAGAATATTTTGCTGCGCCTGATACAGGCAGCGGACTTCGATATCGAACGCGCCGAGCGCGGCATTATCTATGTGGATGAGCTGGACAAAATCGCCAGAAAATCCGAAAACCCATCCATCACCCGCGATGTCAGCGGCGAAGGCGTACAGCAGGCGTTGCTGAAAATAATCGAGGGGACGGTTTCCAATGTGCCGCCAACCGGCGGGCGCAAGCACCCCAACCAGGAATTCATCCGCATAGACACAACCAACATACTTTTCATTGTCGGCGGTTCCTTCGACGGCATAGAAAAAATCATCGACAAGCGCATAAACGCGGCGTCCCTGGGCTTCGGCGCGAAGCTGCCGGATAAAAAGGATCAGGAATTCAGCGCGCTTTTACAGCACGTTGAGCCGCATGATTTTGTGAAATACGGCCTTATCCCGGAGCTTGTGGGAAGGCTGCCGGTAATCTCAACGCTGGATTCACTGGACGAAAACGCCCTTGTGCGCATCCTCACAGAGCCGAAAAATTCCATAGTCAAGCAGTACCAAAAGCTGATGGAAATGGACAATGTCGCGCTGGAGTTCGAGGACGGCGCGCTGGTAGAAATCGCAAAAATGGCAATCGAGCGCAAAACAGGCGCGCGCGCCGTCCGCGCGATTATGGAGCGGATCCTGGCGGATGTGATGTACAACACGCCCTCCGACCATACAATTGAAGCAATCACGATCACGCGGGATGCCGTCCTTGGCACAGCGGACCCGATTGAACAAAAAAACCCCGAACGCAAGCCAAGGCCGCTCAAGCTTACATCAAGCGGCGGGCAGACGGAAGGCCGCGAGCCGCACCCAAGGCCGTCGGCGTAGCCTTCGGCAGGTTTCAGGATTTAGGTTTTAGGATTTAGGGAAGGGAAGAAACCATATAGCTAAAAACCTAAAAATGGCGGCTTGCGGAATTGATTGCAGCGAGTGCGGCTCGTATAAAGTCACGATGTACGGTGAAATGGAAGCCGCCGCTTTGTTGGTCGATTGGTACAGGAGCCAAGGGTGGATCGGGGAAAACGAAGGCGCCGCGGCGGTACTGAATAAAAACCCGCTGTGTAAAGGCTGTTGGGATATAACAGACGACTGCTTTTGGAAATGCGGATGCGGCAGTACCGATTTTCGTATATGCTGCAAAGAAAGGCAAATAAACCATTGCGGAGAATGTGCTGATTTCCCATGCGGGCATTACATAGAATGGGCGGGCTGGAATGAGTCGCATAAAAATGCGATGGAGCATTTACTGTCATTGAGGGAGAATATAAATTGACCAAAAAACAAGAATTCCTGGATATCTACAACACGCATATAACCGGGGAAGGCACGGACAAGCTGCTGGAATACCTGCAGTCAAAAGCCGGCGACTTCTTCACCGCACCCGCAAGCCTCCGCTTTCACGGCGCTTATGAGGGCGGGCTTGCCGAACACAGCGTCAATGTCTACCATTGCCTGAAAGAATATCTTGCCCGTCCGCGCGTCCGCGAGCTGTATAAAATCGAATACGACGACCGGTCAATTGCAATCGCCGGCCTGCTGCACGATATATGCAAGATAAACTCCTACAAGCCCGGTACGCGCAATGTAAAGGATGAAAACGGAAAATGGCAGTCTGTCCCGTCCTACGAATGGGATGACAGGTTGCCTTACGGCCACGGCGAAAAATCCGTGTATATCATAACCGGGTTTATGCGCCTAACCCGTGACGAAGCCTTTGCGATCCGTTATCACATGGGTTTTTCCGGCATTGAGGACAAGCGCAACATCGGCCAAGCGCTCGAACAGTTCCCGCTGGCTTTCGCGCTTAACGTGGCGGATATGGAAGCTACATATTTTTTGGAAGGCAAGAGGTAAAGCTAAATGGCGAAAACAGCCGTAATTATTTTAGCCTGCGCGGTTATTTTGGCGGGCTGCGGGGGCGGCGCGGATGTCGCGTCGGACGGCCTTCCCATCGCGAGCTGGGACGGCGCGGTCCTTACCGCTGAAGAATACATCTATTTTTTATGGTCGGCGCGCATGGAAACCGAGTGGCAGATGCTCATGAGCGGCACCTATGACGAGGATACAATCGGCGATTTCTGGAACAGCAGTGAGGACGGCGGCCCTACGCCGGAGCAAAGCATACGCCGCTCCGCGCTGGAAAGCGCCTTGCATTACGCCTCCCTTTACAAGCTCGCGGCGGACGCGGGGACACAGCCTGACGCCGAAGGCGCGCAAACCGTCGCCGATGAAATAGACGCCGCAGTTGCGGGGCTTGACCCCGACCCCAAAACGGCACAGCAGGAATTTTTGCGCGAATACGGCATGACCCCGGACGCGATGAAGGATATCTACAACCGCCTGGATATAATCGACACGTACCTGTTTGAAATAAGCACACAGGCGGTATTCTCCGACGAAGAAGTCACAGCTGCCTATAACGCACAGCCGCAGCTTTTTGAAGCTGTCACAGCGCGGCATATTTTAATAAGCACCGATGAAAGGGATGAGGACGAGGCCCTAACTCTCGCCGAAGAAATTCTGGAAAGCATACGCGCGGGCGCGGATATCGGGGAGCTGGCGGCACTGCACTCCGACGACCCCGGGTCAAAAAACAATAACGGCGAATACACCTTCGGGCGCGGTGAGATGGTCGAGCCGTTTGAGCAGTGGGCGTTTTCCGCGAATGTCGGCGACACAGGCATTGTGCAGACTACTTACGGTTTTCATATTATGCAGCTTATGCACCGCCCGTCGCCCGATGAGTTAAAGGATGAAATCCGCGGGTATCTCGGAAGCCAAGCCGCACACGCGCGTGTCAGCGAAGCGAAGGAAATGGCGGGAACCGTGTGGGAAATAAACGAAAGCGCTGCCGCGAAGGTGCCTTTACGCTAATCTCAATCTAAACCAGAAGCAGCTCCCCTCGCCCGGTTTGGACTGCACGCCGTAGCTTGCCCCCGTGTGCTGATCCAAAATTGACTTCACGATGGAAAGCCCCAGCCCTGTCCCCACCGCCGCGCGCTTATGGACTTTATCCAGCTTAAAATAACGGTCCCAGATATACGGCAGGTTTTCTTCGTCAATGCCTTCCCCGCTATCCAGGACTTCTATCGTAACATAGCGGCTGTCTATGGTTTGGCGGACCAGTACCCGACGGTCATCGCCGGTATAATGTATCGCGTTGGCAAGAAGGTTATAAACGGCCTGCTCTATCCGTGAACGGTCCGCGGATACCTCCGCTTCACCGTCGGCTTCAAACGCAATCTCATACCCGTCCTTTCCCGTGAACGCCGCGACCCTTCTTATAATTTCATCTATGCACTGTGTAAGGCTAAAGCGCGCCATAACCGGCGCGCTGCTGTTTTCCTGCAGCCCGGAAAGCTCCAGCATATCATTTACCAGCGCGGAAAGCCGCTTTGCCTCCTCCGCGATTACGCCGATATTTTCCGGCGTGTTCTCACCCGGGATATCGCGCATCATCTCGCTGTAGCCTGTGATCAAGGTCAGCGGGGTTCGCAGGTCGTGGGAGACATTCGCGATAAGCTCACGACGGATGCTTTCTGTCTTGCCAAGCTCCCTTGCCGCCGTGGTCAGTGTATGCGCAAGCCGTGCGATCTCGCTGTAGCCGCCCGCTTCAAACTCCGCGGTGTAATCCCCCTTTGCCAGCTTCCCTGCGGCGGTGTTCAGCCGCTGTATGGGCTGTGTGACCCTGTGCGAAATCGTCAGTGCAACGATAACCGCCGCTATTACCATAACCGCGCTGATGATATATATCTGATACCGCAGTGTATCTGTAGTCGCACCCACGGGCGAAATATTCGCGCTGACCATAATCATCCACGAGCCGCCGTCTTTGCCGCTTATAATATTGGCGTGCAGGATGCTCTCGCCCATACGCCTGCGCAGGCCAATTAGCTCGGGCCGGGCATAACGCCTGATGACCACGCCGCCTTTTTCCCGTATTTCCTCATACAGGCGCGCTTTTTCACCGGCGGAAAGGCGGAACTGCACGCCGCCCGTAAAATTGCCGGAAACGACCCACGCGCCTGTATCCAGTCCCCAAACTTCCACGTAAAGGTCCTCACGCACGGCAATCGCGCCCGAAAGCTCGTCCCACTGCCCCCGCGTTACATATCCGCCGATCGCCGCGGCATCCGCGCGTATTTCCCATGTTTTCACAAGCTTGTAAAAATCCTCCAGGAAAAGGATCTGGAAAATCCAGAGTATCCCCAGCAGGATCGCGGAGAAGCCGATCATACTGAGGAAAATGCGCAGCCGTATGGAGAGGTTTTTTGTTTTCATAATTTTTCTAATCTATTTTCTACACAATCAAACCTATACCCCGTCCCTCTGAGCGTTACGATACACGCGCCGTAAGTGCCCAGTGAACGGCGCAGGAGCTTTATGTGCGTGTCCAGCGTGCGGTCGTCCCCGTAGAAATCATAACCCCAGACCTCGGTTATCAGGCGCTCCCTTGTCAGCGCGATGCCCCTGTTTTTTATTAGGAAGGACAGCAGTTCATATTCCTTCGGGGAAAGCTCCAAGCGCCGACCGTCCACATAAACCAGCCGCGCGGTAAAATCCGCCTTCAGCCCCCGAAACTCAAAAACATCGTGGGCCGTTTCCCCCGCGCTGTTTTTGCCGCCGCGCTTTATTACGGCTTCGATGCGCAGCATAAGCTCTTTCGGTGAAAACGGCTTTACGACATAGTCGTCCGCGCCGGAGCGGAAGCCGTGGATGCGGTCGTACTCCTCCCCCCGCGCAGACAGCATAATTATCGGCACGGGGCTGTTTTTGCGTATTTCCTCCACAGCGGAAAACCCATCCAGCTCCGGCATCATCACATCCATAATTATGATATCGCAAAGCCCCGCGCGCGCCATTTCCACAGCTTCCATGCCGTTTGCGGCCTCGGCAGTTTGGTGACCTTCAAACTCCGCGTACTTTTTTATCAGCGAGCGGATACGCTCCTCATCGTCGGCTATCAGTATCCTGTACATTCTAACGCCACCCAAATAGAAAATAGAATTAGTAAGGGAAGAAACCGCAAATTTCGCACCTATAAAAAAGTGCAAATCTACAAAGGCAAGTATGCACATATCAAAAACAAGGAACGACGCCCGGAAGCGCCCGCGCACGTAATTACAGCGGAAAAAGTCTTTGATTTCTTTTATTCCTAATACCTTTTTTCGCGTTCAAGCCCTGGAGCCCGGCTCGGCTGGGTGATTGGGCGGATTATAGAACTATGCATATGACGTGCGCGATGAAGAGTACAAAGCTATGCAGTTTGTCGAAATGGGGGTCCGGGGTCCCCCCGGCGCGTTTTGGTTACTTTGCCGCGTTGCAAAGTAACAGCCCTCGCGGCTTAAGCGGCCTTCGGCAGGATTGAGGTTTTAGGATTGAGGATTTAGGAAGGGAAGCAATTTGTCGTGTCGTCCTTTTCCTAAAACCTGAAACCTAAATCCTAAAACCTGCGGCGCGCTGCGCCGCCAGCCACCCCTCCAAGGAGGGGGATTTCGGGCGGCAAGTTGCCGCCCCTACCCTAAAACCTAGAACCTAAATCATAAAATCTGCCGTAGGCTACAGTTAACTCGCAATTGCCGCCTTTTGCTGCGCAATTATATGCTCCGGCACTTTTTCCGTCAAAACAACATCCACGCTGATCTCCGCGCCCGCGCGCTTTACAACCAGGTTCAGCGTATCGCCGACACTGCGGCCGCTGAGTGCGGCGCGCACTTCTGAACCGTCCTTTACTTCCGCGCCGTCGGCTTTTACTATGATATCGCCGATTTGCAGGCCGTTTTCTTTTGTGACCGCGCGGATATATACGCCAAGCTCATTGACGCGGTAGAGGAACGCTGTCTGGTTGTCGAGGATCGGCAGGACATGGATGCCGATTTCCGGGCGGTCCGTAACATATCCATGCTCGATGATGTCACCCGTTACTTTTTTAACCGTGTTGACAGGGATCGCGAAGCCAAGCCCCTCTATAGTTGCGCCGCTTCTGTTAGGGCCGGAGGATTTGGCGTTTACTATGCCGATGAGGCCGCCGTTCGCGTCGAACAGGCCGCCGCCGGAATTGCCGGGGTTAACGGGCGCGGAGGTCTGGATAAGCGTCATGGCATAATCGCCGATTGTGATTTCGCGGTTAAGCGCGCTTATGATTCCGGTTGTCACTGTGCCGCCCAGAGCGAGCGGGTTGCCGATGGCAATAGCGGTTTCGCCGACTTTTATGGCGTCTGAATCACCGAAGCGGACAGGGCTTAAACCTGTAGCGTCTATTCTTATAACAGCAAGGTCGGTTTCCGGGTCAGTACCCACCAAAACCGCTTCGTATTCGGAGCCGTCCTTTGTGCGCACGGTGATTTGCGCGGCGTCTTCGGTTACATGGTCATTGGTTGCGATGTAGCCGTCCGCGCTGATTACCACACCGCTTCCGCCGCCTTGGGACGGGACCTCGCCGAAAAACGGGTGCATCCCCGAAGCTGTGACAGAAATTTCCACAACACAGTCGGAGACCTGCTCAACTATATCGGCAATCCCCGCTGCCGGGCTTTGATAAGTCTGCGTGGGCTCGGGCGCAGGCACGGGCTGTGTGCTATGATTTGTTTCAGGCAGGACCTGCACCGACACGCCTGCCTGTGACTGTACAGGCATTACGGCGTTTTTTGACATTATCGAATACACAGCGGCACCGCCCGACGCGCCGGAAACAACCCCTACCGCCAGCAAAGCCGCGATATATCCAAGCCATCTGCGTTTGCCGGCGGGTTTATTTTTTTTGTTTTCATTTACAGAAGGCGTGCTTTCCGGGTAATATTCTTCCGGGGCGGGCGCGCGCAAGCTGTTGTTATATGGCTGTACAGCGCCGGAATAACGGTAGTACCCATCCGGCCGCATACCGGAATACGGCGGGGAGCCTGCAGCACCCGGGGCGTTATTTCCGCCGGGGTTGTTATTGGGGTTATTGTTAGGATTGTAATTGTAAGACATATCTTTCCCTCCCGCATAATTGCAGTGATTTTTATGAGTATAACCATATTGTAAAGCTTTATTGTGATGGGAATATGAACATAGCGGGAAAAACAGTTGAATTATAATAAGTTTCGGCTCGCTTGGAAGTGTGCAATTCATAATTCATAATTCATAATTCATAATGCATAATGTATAATTAAAAACACCCGTCACAAAGCGATAAATCACTTTGTGCCACCCTCTTTAAAAAGAGGGTAAGGCTACAAAGGCAAGTAGGCGCAAACCTAAAATAGGGAGCGACACCGGAAGCGCCCGCGCACGTAAGAATAGCGGAAAAAGTTTTTGATAATCTTTTTTTCCTAATTCCTTTTTCCGCGTTCAAGCCCTAGAGCTTGGCTCGGCTGAGCGATCGGGCGGATTATAGGGCAAAGCATATGACGTGCGCGATGAAAGGCACGAAGCTATGCGGTTTGTCGGAATGGGGGTCCGGGGTCTCCCCGGCGCGTTTGCTTCTTTGCGCGGGCAAAGAAGAGCCTCCGCGGCTTGAGCGGTGAAAAATAGCCGAAGATGAAATCGCGTTAAAAACTCCCCCTGTCACTTCGTGACATCCCCCTCAAGAGGGGGACTTTGCCTCCCTCTCTGAGGGAGGTGGCGTCCGCAGACGCCGGAGGGAGTTACGGGCGGGATGACCCCGCCCCTACAGCCTTCGGCAGGATCTAGGTTTTAGGATTGAGGATTTAGGGAAGGGAAGATATTTGCCGCTTCGTCCTTTTCTTGAAACCTGAAACCTTAATCCTAAAACCTGCGGCGCTCCGCGCCGCCGTGCGTCCCCTACAGCGCACTATTTACATCAACTACAAAACCCGTGATATTGTAATTACCCGCTAAATAATGTACAATAATTACCAATAATCACTGTAATTCGGAGGCAGCTATGCTTGACACTGACATTCGATACAGCAAGGGGATAGGCGAAAAGCGCGCCGCCCTTTACGCGAAGCTCGGCATCGCGACTGTCGGCGGCCTACTGTATCATTTGCCGCGGGGATATATAGACCTTAGCGCGCCGTATGGCGTGCTTGACGCGCCGATTGACGAAAACTGCGCTGTAAAAGCGCGGCTTATGCGCAAATCCCCGGAGCAGCGCATACGCGACGGGCTAAGCGTTTTCAAATTAAGGGCGGAGGACCCCTCCGGCGTTTTAAATATCACGATGTTTAACTCAAAGTATACAGTAGACCATCTGGATCTCGACCGGGAATATATCTTCTACGGGCGGGTATCCGGCGGGTTTACCGGGCGCGAGATGAACTCCCCCGCAATCTACCCGATAAACGGCACAGAACGCATCGTGCCGATTTATCCGACTACCGCAGGCCTGTCTTCAAATATGATTCGCTTCCATATAAAAAGCGCGCTCGCCGCTTTGCCTGAATTGCCCGACCCTATCCCCGCAGACATCCGCGAAAAATATGCCTTAATGGGACGGAAGGAAAGCCTGCGAAACGTCCATTTCCCCGAGGATTTACAGCAAGCGGTTTGCGCCCGGGAGCGTTTTGTCTTCGAGGAGCTTCTCACGCTTTGCTGCGGGCTGTCCATCCTACGGGCGGGCAGTAAAATACGCAGGGCCGCCGTTATCGCTCCGGTGGATATGCGGCCGTTTTATGGCTGCCTGCCGTTTGCGCCGACAAACGCACAGCTTCGCGCGATTGCCGATATAATCGGGGATTTAGGCGGCGGTCTGCCCATGAACCGTTTGATCCAGGGGGATGTAGGTTCGGGCAAAACGCTCGTTGCGGCGGCGGCCATTTATTGCTGTTTTAAAAACGGCCGGCAGTCCGCGCTGATGGCGCCTACAGAAATTCTGGCGGAGCAGCATTTCGCAACGCTTTCCGAATTTTTGGAGCCGCTGGGCGTCCGTGTGGGGCTATTGACCGGCTCCGTGAAAGCAGCGGAAAAACGCCGGGTGAAAGATGCCATTGCAAGCGGGGAAATCGACCTGGCTATAGGCACACACGCGCTTCTGTCCCAGGGCGTTGAGTTCCCGCGGCTGGCGCTTGCGGTAACAGACGAGCAGCACCGCTTCGGTGTGAATCAGCGAGCAAAGCTATCCGCACAGGGCCTTTCGCCGGAAATACCGGATGATTCCCGGGATGTTCACGTAATGGTAATGTCGGCAACGCCGATCCCCCGCACGCTTTCGCTGATTGTATACGGGGACCTGCAGCTTTCGGTAATAGACGAGCTTCCTCCGGGAAGGAAATCAATCGACACATTTGCTGTCGGCGGCGATAAAAGGAAACGCGCCCTTGCCTTTGTGCGCAAAGCCCTCGATGAAGGGCGGCAGGCTTACATTATCTGCCCACTTATAGAAAAAGGCGAAACCGACACAGGGCTTCGGCCTGCCAAGGAATACGCCCAGCTGCTTTCCAAAACGGAGCTTAAGGGATATAAAATCAGCCTTCTGCACGGTAAAATGAAGGCTGCGGAAAAAGAAGAGGTCATGCGCGCTTTCAGCCAGGGGCAGCTGCAGGCGCTTGTATCAACAACAGTGGTGGAGGTTGGCGTGGATGTGCCGAACGCGACAATAATCCTGATAGAAAACGCCGAGCGCTTCGGCCTGAGCCAGCTTCACCAGCTTCGCGGCAGGGTTGGGCGCGGCACGGAAAAATCCTACTGCATACTCATCAGCGATTCTAAAGGCGAAACCGCAAAAGGGCGGCTGGATATGATGAAGCGCACCGGCGACGGCTTCGCCTTGGCGGAGTACGACCTTAAAGCGCGCGGCCCCGGCGACTTTTTCGGGCAGCGCCAGCACGGGCTGCCGGAGCTGAAAATAGCGAGCCTTTCCGACAACTTAGATACAATGAAAAAAGCAAAGCAGTGCGCTGACGAAATCCTTATAGAAGACCCGCAATTATGCTCCCCAAAATACACAATGCTCGGGGAAATGGTGCGGGAGCTGATGGGGCGCGTCGGTACGAGTCCGAATTAAAGCAAAAACACGTAATCAGTCCATGTCTTTTGCATAATCAGTCCTCCTCTATTAAGTCATGTACCGTTACTTTCCCGGCTTCGGCATCGGCAATTGAGCGTGCAAGCCTCTCTTGGTTCTTCTCACTGTAAAACGGGTCGTAGATTTCAAAAGGGATTTTACCCTGCCGCAAAGCTTGGCGGGTAAAAATATTAAACGCTGTCGATAAATTCATCCCCAAATCTCGGAACATTACTTCTGCCTGTTCCTTAATTTCCCTGTCAAGGCGGATTGTTACGTTTATAGTTTCTGCCATCTCGGGCACCTCCATGATTTAGGCGTTACGCCGGATTATCTTATTTTAACATATAATCCCGTGCATTTCAAGTAGTAGGCACGGCGCTACGCGCAGGATTGAGGATTTAGGTTATAGGTTTTAGGTAAAGGACGGAAATTATCGCGTTTGCTATAAGAAAAAAACCGGGGCGGCGATGCCCCGGTTTGTGCATGAGCGTGGACATTACTTTACAGTGCGTTTCACCGCTTCGATGAATTTCGGCGGGTTGACTATATCGTTAGTTGCGGTATCTTTTAACAGCTTAACCATTTGAGCATTTGTTAGTTTGGGGTTAACCTGGAAGCCCAATGCTATAATACCGGCAATATACTCTGTGTTTACATTGACATAGGTATTAAAATATTCGTAGGAATTATCAGGCATTGCGAGTGTTCTTCTCTCGGATGCCGCACTTATAGCTCTCGGATGCCTGTGCCACTCGGTTGCTCCCGGTTTTCCGATCTTCGCTTTACTTACATCATCAGGGCTGTTCGTATCATAATACCCATAATCTGTAAAAGGATCCATGCCATAATCGGGGATAATTATGCCTGATTTCCCGGCCCTATCAACCGCATCCCAAAACTGTTCCTCTCCTTCAAGAGACCCTCCCCAAGGAGCCATTACGATAATCCGAATTTTATCGGTATTTGAAAGGCTTTTGTTCTTTTCAATTACCCATTCAATACCTGCGGTCATGTGTCTAATTTGAATTGGTGGCCCTCCCCATAAAAGAGGCACCCCAAGAAGATATATATTCGATTCCGGTGCTGTACCAACCGTTTTCCCGGATAGTGCGCTTAACTGTCTATATAGTAATGGGTAAGTTGGATTACTGCCGTATCCAAGGTTTACATATTCTTTTATCATACCGTTACGGAACTCGGTATGCTTAAAATTATTTAGATTACCATTTTGGATTCCCGGACCGATATAAGCGATATTAACGCCCTTACCGGTAATCCCTTGTTTGTGAAGCCCACGGACACCGAGACCGGGATTTTTTGCATCCTCCCTCGGTTCACTGCCTATAGATAACGGGATTACAGTTAAATTATAGCTTTCTCTTACATTGCCGCTCCGGGCAGTAATAGTTGTCTTGCCCAACCCTACCGATGTTACATGACCTCTCTCATTTATTGTCGCTACGCTAGTGTCGCTGGATGAATAGGTGACGGTTGCGTTGGTAGGGGTGATTCTAAATGGCGCCCTAACAACTAAACCTAACCCTTGATTCTGTTCTTTTTTCACATTGATGACTATGGAAGTTGCCGTTGTTGCAAATGCGGATACAGACATGGAAACTAACAAAACAATTACCATTGATATGCTGATAAATTTTTTCATGGCCGGCTCCTTTTGTAATTTTCTTTCCGGGGTATGGATATGCTGTGTTAGCAATCTGCACTCGCGCCCCCTTTCGTTTTACAGACGCCAAAATCACATTAACAGATAACGAGACCGCCACAAAGACGGCCCCGTCATCGTGACAAAGCCCCACCAAAAAGCGCGCACAGGGGTGGTGTACCCCTACACGCGCATAAAAATGCGGTTGTTCCACCTTGAAAAGACCTTGCCTAATAGTGTATACTAGGTTTGGTCGTATGGAAGCGTAAGGGTGCGAATCGTTAAAGAGCGTCCACCTTTACCCGTCGTTGGTGTTCCACCACCTTCGACGGCCATGCGGCCCCTTTTGTTTTCGGGACCTCTTATCATAATAATATCACTCCGCGCCGGAAAAGTCAAACATTTGCGAAAATGTGCGGGGTTTTACCTGCCGGCATGAATAACAAGGGACACGCACATTTTTTTGCGGCAGTCATATACTTATTTTATGGGCTAAAATGGCGTACTCACTTTTGGGGAGGGGGCGGCTGACAAATGTACCCGCTGCTTATTATTTTTTCGCTTTGTAACTTGGTTTATTTCGCGCTGCACCTAACCCCCGGCAGTACATTCCCCAAGCCGCTTAACCCGGATGATGAAAGGGAATGCCTGGAAAAGATAAAAAATGGCGACAATGAAGCGAAAAATAAGCTGATAGAGCATAACCTGCGCCTGGTTGCGCACATTATCAAGCGCTACTATTCCAACATACGCGACCAAGACGATTTGATTTCGATCGGGACCATTGGGCTTATTAAGGCGGCGTCTACGTTCGATTATGAGAAAGGCGCTAAATTTGCGACTTATGCTTCAAGGTGTATAGAAAACACAATATCAATACAAAGGTAACATTTAGCCGATTAAAGCATAAACGACTACAGCTGCATATCCCCGATGCAGCTAGTAGTTTCATGATGCTTTTGACTTTAGCTCTAATCGAAAGTTCTCAATAAGCTCTTGTAAGACCTCCAGTTTCTGCGCTTTTTGCAGCGGTTGGAGTCTTTTTTCAACTTGACCAATATAGAAAGCACACATCTTTTCCTCGAATGAGGCTCTTGATTGCGCATCATCAGGTACATATAGGATGGCTCTTATCTCTTTCTTGGGCTTGCGCACCACCGAACCTCTCCCCCCGGCAACATCGCTATGGGAAAGTGTATTCGTGGAAATGCTTGTACTATGCCTGTTTGAATCGGGTCTTGCCACCGCAACAACCTTATTTTGCGCAGCAATTGTACCTTACACCTATTGTCCCGCCGAAGAAAAACCGCAAAAACCCGTGGGGTTATGACAAGGAGTTTTATAAGCTTCGTAATGAAGCTGAGCGGTTGTTTCGGTTGATTGTGGGGTTTAGGCGTGTGTTTTGCAGGTTTGATAAACTCGGCATCATATACAGCGGATTTATTATGCCCGCCTTGGTTTTTATTACTGTTAAATAGTGGGGACACGGCCTAACCATTGTCTAAAAGGCTAACAAAATGCACATGGAAATGGTATAATGAAACAGGGTGATAAAAATGCCAAAATACAGAAAGTTACCAGTTGAAATTGAAGCTTTCAAATATGACGGGGATTTAAGAAACGGCAAAGGCGAGTATTATGTGCCTGATTGGGCGAGAAAGGCGCATGAAGACGGAATAATATTTTTCAAAGATACCGGAGATATGTTTATTAAGACCTTAGAGGGTGAACATCTCGCAAGCGTGGGGGATTACATTATTCGCGGCATAAAGGGAGAGCTTTATCCCTGTAAGCCTGATATATTTGAGGCTACATATGAGGCGGCGATATAAACGCCCTCACCAATGCGATTAGCAGATGATTTCGTTATTTTAGACAGGCGCACAACGCTTTCCTCGAGCGGGCCGGTAATTTCGTGGGTAGATGGACTACAATTCAATTGCCTACTTGAAAACCGAAGCTCCATAGCAACCCTGCAAGCTGAACAAATGGGGGCTACATCCATTTTTGACGGCTTGGCGGAAAGCAACATCCCGCTTGAATTTCACACGGTCATTAAAAGGATGCGGGACGGCGCAACTTTCCGCATAACCGACCATCCCGAGGACAGAAAAGCCCCGGATATTGCTACAGAGGAAATGAGAGGGCTGATGGCGTTTCGGGCGGAGCGGTGGGCGATACCGGGGTAGAAGCACTTTTGATGTGCAGCAACCCGCCTTATGGCGGGTTGTCCGGCGTTTGCACCGAAAATATGGGGATAGCGAGCTGCTCGTTAGAGCGACTCGCTAAGTTTTTAAGCATATTTAAGTCGCCCCTTTGGTTGCGGTACCTCGCGCCCTAACTCCTGCGCAGTTTGGATCCATTCATTAGCAATAATTTCAACATTAGCAAGAGCATCCCCTGCAGTTGCTCCGTCTGCCATACACCCCGAAAGCTCCGGCACCTCTGCAATGTATGCATTATCTTCATTGCTCCAGTAAAGTATTATTTCATATTTCATCATCAGTCGCACCCCCCATTCGATAGCGTAGGATTATATTTCGCACTTGTTTTACCTGATATGCCTTTGCTTTGCCGCCAACAGGTTGAATATTGATGATTTCTTCAACACCACTTTTGGTATAGATAAAGTGATCACCTTTTATGCGGCAATCGAAACCCAGCCGATCTAAAGCCTTCTGTA
Organism: Oscillospiraceae bacterium; assembly: GCA_009776345.1. Lineage (GTDB taxonomy): Bacteria > Bacillota > Clostridia > Oscillospirales > Ruminococcaceae > WRAV01. The sequence goes on from WRLS01000012.1 coordinate 18,166, forward strand.
AATCCGCAAAAAATACATTACTGTCATTCATGCCGCTTAGAATGCGCACCAGTAGCTTTTCGAACTGTCCCATATAACACACACCACCTATATTTAGTATATCCGCAATCCGCAAAATTTGCAAGGGCTATTTTTACGCCCAAAAGAGGTGATGCTTTTGACTGAAATAATGAACCTGTATCATTCGTTCTGGAATAACATTGTACCGCACAAAAGTGTTTTCAGCGATTTTCTGCTTGCATTTCCCGAGGGCAACGTGCCGCTGGAGCTTTTTGACGGAACCAGGAATGTCCCTTTACAGCCGCCATATATCACCTACACACTAAGCGACACCGCGTTTTTCGGCGGCACACTGGAAACCGCGAGGATATGGACGCGCTCAAAAAACATCTTGCAGGTGTCAGGGTTTACGGATTACGTCAAGGCGGCTATCCCACACGGCGGCATTGTGTTAAGCCTGCCGGACAATAAAGGCAGCCTATACATCCGAAGGCCGACACCGCCGACAAAGTTTTGCCAGTTACAGCCGATGGACGAAAGCGACATAAAGGTCATGTACATCACGTTAGAAGTCGAAAATTATATTTATTAGGAGGTCAATATGGAAAAGCAAGAAAAGGGCAAGGCCGCACGTTTCAGCACCGTATGGGATAAAATCGAAAAGGAAGCGAAACCGGAAACAAAACAGCCCGCGAAGAAAACGCCTAAAACCGAGGCATTCGGCGGGTTTTCCAGCAGCACCGATAATGGAGGCATAAAATAATGGCAAGAAGAAAAATTCTTTACAGCATAACTGATGAAACAGAAAAAGGCATACAGTTCGGCTCCGGCCTGATACTAAAGAATTTCGAGTATCAGGACATTGAAACAATGGCTGAATTTCAAACAGCATACGAAAACGCCGTGTCGTCCGGGCAGGCATTGGGCGCAATTGACGGGGGCGCTAATATAAACATTTCCGTTACATATGGGCGGCCATCGATTGATGGGCTTGGTATGTTCCCGTTCAAAGGCATGGAGCTGCCCGAATCCTTAGAGTGCTACATTACGGTAACATTAAAGGAATTCTCCCCCGATAAAATACAAAGCGTTTTCGGCACTTCCAGATTTGCCTACGGCGGCGGGGATGTAGTATCTCAGCGCATTAATGCCGCAATATCCCCAGAGGATTACTACGACAATATCACGTGGCTTGGGTCCACAAATTTCGGGTACATCCAAGTAACAATGTTTAATGTACTCGGCAAGACAGACGGCGCGATAACCGCACCTAATGGTATCGCGGGGGGCGGCATCCCGTTCAGGGCAGATGGGAACTTGGAAAGTTTTAAGGATACTGAGTTTATCCCTGCTGAAATCAGATATTACTATACCACCAGAACAGACTTAGAAGCTGTTTTGGAAAGGATAGAATCGCACAGGATCACACTGCCGACGGCACCGTAAGGAGGGAAAGAAAATGAAAGAACATAATCTTGATACAGTCGAGGGCGTTGTTTCGGCAGTTGATGATTTGCAAATAACGCCTTTAGGGAAGATGCCTGTCATGGAATCCCGAACCGCGCAAATGCGGCTATCTGTTATCGCTGAAAAATTGCAAAAAAACGAGGCGGCCGCAAAGCTATTTGACGAGCTTTACAATTCACCCCCCACGAAAGACCCTAAAGATATGGATGAAAAGGAAAGGTCTGCGTTCTTGATTGGAAGATACCGCATAGGTAATGGCATCGGCGACCTTATGGTGCTGCATTGCTTTGAGGAAGCCTGCGAAATTATTGCGATTTATACTCTATCGACTGTTGAAGAAGTTCAAAAGATATCGCGGAATAATTTTGACATATTAATCTCACAGATAACAAGGGATGCGCATTTCCAATCGCTTTTTATGTCGTCGGAAGAATCGGATCGGGTTGCGTTATCCGTATTCTCGCAGATTCTGGACCGCTCCCCCCGGACATCGCAATCAGGTACATCTGGGAAAAATACACGCAAGAAACGCGCTACGAAACCTTCGTAACGGATATGCTTCATGTCATGGCGCATGGTAAGCAGTATATAGAATACCCGCGCTACGCAGATACGGCACATCACAAGCCTGTTGCTACCGAAAAATCCGGCGATGAATTGCTGGACGATTTTTTCGGACATTTTGGAAAGCTGGGAGGCAAAACATAATATGGAACTGTTTTCCCTCTATGCTACAATTGGGCTGCAGGCAACAGATTTTGAAACAGGGGTAACCCGCTCCAAAGCCGAAATGCAGGATTTGGCTGTTTCTGTGCAAAAAGACTCCGATGCTATGCAGAAAAACCTTTTGAAGTTTTCTGCGGTTGGCGCAGCCGCTTTGCTCGCGGTTGGGACTACGGCATTTGCATCTGCCGCCAGTGTAGATAACGCATTTGGAATAATCAGAAGGTCATCCGGCGCAACCGGGGATGACCTCGAAAGCCTAAAATCAAGCTTTCGGGTTGTCTTTGCGGACGTGCCTGAATCTGCCGAAACCGTAGCAGATGTATTATCTAAGATTAACACCGCGACAGGGTTAACCGGGAAGGGGCTTGAAGAGCTAACCGGACTTACCTTAAAGTACGCAAGGGCCAATAAAGAGGATGCCGCCGCTTCTGCGGATGTGCTTGGGCGCTTGATGAATGCTCTTGAGGTTGATACATCAGACCTTGCGGTTGTAATGGATCAGCTCACAGCGGCATCGCAAATGAGCGGTATCGGCGTTAATAATCTGGCTGAATACATTATTTCGGCCGGCCCCTCATTTGAGGAGATGGGCTTCTCTGTTGAGCGCTCTATTGCCTTGTTCAGCTCATTTTACAAGGCTGGCGCGGAACCCCGGGAGCTTCTTTCTTCTCTTAATATCCTTCTAAATAAAATGGCAAAAGAAGGGCTGACTGATGCTGAAGGCGCGTTTAATGACCTGCTCCAATCCATAAAGGACGCGCCGGACATACTATCGGCAACCACAATCGCAAGCGAAATGTTCGGCTCAAGGGTTGGCGCAAAAGTAGCTGACGATATACGCGCAGGGCGGTTTGAGATTGACGAGTGGGTACAAGCGCTTCAAAATGTAGAGGGCACATTAGTTTCAACCGCAGATGAAACCGTTCAATTCAGCGACAAACTAAGCATATTTAAAAATCAGGCTACATTGGCGCTTGAGCCTTTGGGGACAAAGATTATTGATCAGTTTTCCAAAGGGTTAGAAGCTGGCGGTAAGGCTGTTGAGTTTGTCGGCAGAAATCTTGATACCCTGACGACTATTGTCGGTGTAGCTACGGTCACTGTGGGCGGATTTACAGCAGCGTGGACAATCGGCAATACCATACAAAAGGCAACGTCAGCTATCAAGCTTGCGCAAGCGGCTGTAGCTGCTTCCACTATTGCGACCGGCGCAAACACTACCGTATTGGGCGCAAACGCAGCTGCCCAAGTGCTTAATACTGCCGCAAAGGCTGCCGGATATAAAGTAGACGCAAACGGGCAAATTGTAACGGCGGCGGGCATTGCGCTAACAAAAGCGCAGACTGCCGAGCTTCTGGCAAGTACAGGAGTTATCACAGCCAAGCAATTAGCGGTTGGAGTATTATCCGGGCAAATCGGTATAGCCACAGCGGCTCAAAAATTATGGAATCTCGCGATGGCGGCAAACCCCATAGGGATGGCAATCGCGGGCGTTGCGTTGCTTGCAGGCGGCCTAATCGCCCTATCTAAAGCCACAAACCGCGAAACAGAAGAACAAAAAGCCCTGCGCGAACAAACGGAAGAAACGATTTCAGCGAACGAAAGGCTTATTGAATCTATCGAAGAAAGCGCAAAAGCATATGATGACAGAGTATCTGCCATTGATTCCAACGCCGAAGCCAACCGCCGTATGGCTAATCAGATATTTGAAACATCCCGCGCCGAAGATATGAGCGCGTCTGAAAAACGTATTCTGCAAATGCGTATTGACGAGCTTAACAATTCACTTGGCGAAACTGTTATTCGTTATGACGCGGAAAAAAACGCCCTGATTGGTTCAACCGGTAAGATTATCGAAAACGCCGAGGCAATAGACCTCTTGCGAAACAATTAAAAACAGTGTATAATGTTAGATATGAAATATGAAACATTAAAAAAATACAGCGATGAGCAATTTCGTCGTATAACGGGTGTGA
>WRLS01000013.1 GCA_009776345.1 Oscillospiraceae bacterium
GTTCTGACCCGCACGAATGGCGTAACGATCTGGACACTGTCTCAACAGCACACCCGGCGAAATTGTAGTACCGGTGAAGATGCCGGTTACCCGCGACAAGACGGAAAGACCCCATGGAGCTTTACTGCAGCCTGATATTGGATTTCGGTATTACATGTACAGGATAGGTGGGAGGCCGGGAAGCCGGGACGTCAGTTCCGGTGGAGCCAATCTTGGGATACCACTCTTGTGGTACTGGAGTTCTAACCTGCGGCCGTGGAACCGGCCGGGGGACATTGTCAGGTGGGCAGTTTGACTGGGGCGGTCGCCTCCAAAAGAGTAACGGAGGCGTTCAAAGGTTGGCTCAGCATGGACGGAAACCATGCGATAGAGTGCAAACGCAAAAGCCAGCCTAACTGCGAGACCGACGGGTCGGGCAGTGACGAAAGTCGGAGTTAGTGATCCGGTGGTATGTGAGTGGAAATGCCATCGCTCAACGGATAAAAGCTACCCTGGGGATAACAGGCTGATCTCCCCCAATAGTCCACATAGACGGGGAGGTTTGGCACCTCGATGTCGGCTCATCACATCCTGGGGCTGGATTGGGTCCCAAGGGTTTGGCTGTTCGCCAATTAAAGTGGTACGCGAGCTGGGTTCAGAACGTCGTGAGACAGTTCGGTCCCTATCTGTCGTGGGCGCAGGATATTTGAATGGAGCTTTCCCTAGTACGAGAGGACCGGGATGGACGGATCCCTGGTGCACCAGTTGTCACGCCGGTGGCACAGCTGGGCAGCTATATCCGGACGGGATAAACGCTGAAGGCATCTAAGCGTGAAGCCCCCCATAAGATAAGATATCCCACAGCAAAAGCTGGTAAGGCCCCTTGTAGACTACAAGGTAGATAGGCCGCATGTGTAAGCACAGTAATGTGTTTAGCTTGGCGGTACTAATCGGCCGAGGGCTTGACCAAGTAGGAATTAGGAAATAGGGATTAGGAATTAGCAGTGCGAAGTGCTGCCGGTTCCATATCCTAAACCCCTAAGTGTTCCAATAGTAAAATTCCCACGCTTGCGTTGTTCGATTTTGAGGGGGCAGGGGCATAATTGGTAATAGCAGATATATATAGGTAGGCGCCAACTCTCTTTTAGCCGGGCGGATAAGCTCAGGTAGGCATATATCTAAAGACACGTTTTGTGTCCGGCTTCAAGCCGGTGGCGATGGCGGTGAGGACCCACCCGTTCCCATTCCGAACACGGAAGTTAAGCTCACTTGCGCTGACAATACTTGGGGGGCGACCCCCCGGAAAGATAAGTAGCCGCCGGTACTAAAAGCGCTTTCGCAATGAAAGCGCCTTTTTCTTGTTAGAATGATGTATTTAAAAATGCGGCGTTCTGCTAATTCCTAATCTATTAAGGGATGTGCATTGTTATGATAATACAGTCAAAGCGCGTATGGCTTTTCGGCGGGTTTTATCCCGCGCAGATTTTGCTGTGCGGGGATAAAATCTCGCGGGTTTTGCCATACGGTGAAATTTCCCCCTGCGAGGATTGGGGCGATAACCGCGTTGTCCCGGGGTTTATCGACACACATACCCATGGTGCTTACGGCGTGGACGCGACCTCTTCGCCGCCGGAGAGGCTTTGCGTATGGGCGAAAAAAGCCGCGGGGGAGGGCATAACCTCTTTTTTGCCCACTACAGTCACGCAAAGCGACGAAGCTTTGACGGCTGCCGCAAAAAACATCGCACAGGCAATGCGGCTCGGCGGGGAAGGCGCGCAGATACTCGGCGCGCATTTTGAAGGGCCGTACCTAAGCGAAGCATTTAAAGGCGCGCAGTCCGGCAAGCATATCGTAAAGCCGGATATACATCAGTTTGAGCGCTGGCAGGAAGCGGCGGGCGGGGCGATAATGCTTGTCACCGTTGCCCCGGAGGAAGATGAAGATTTCGGGTTTATTAGATATTGTGCAAGTAAAGGCATCGCCGTCAGTATGGGGCATACCGCCGCTTCTTTTGATCAGGCGGTTATGGCAGGCGCGAACGGCGCGGGCGGCTTTACGCATACGCACAACGCCATGAGCGGGTACAGCCATAAATCACCCGGCGTTTTAAACGCCGCTTTGAGCTGCAGGGATATTTTCTGTGAGATTATCCCGGACGGCATCCATGTGCCTTATCCTCTGGTGCAATCGTTGTTTGCCTGTAAAGGGGAAGATTACGCCGTTGCTGTAACGGATTCACTGCTTGCAAAAGGTATGGGCGAAGGCGTGCCGGTATCGCTCGGCGGCTTGGAAGTAGAGGCAGGGCGCGGGGCGGCGTATCTAAAAGGCACCGGCACATTGGCGGGAAGCACGCTGGATTTCGCGGGGGCGCTCCGCAATCTGGTTGAATACGCAAATGTCCCGTTTACCGCCGCGCTGAACGCCTGTACAATAAACCCCGCCCGCAGGGTTGGCATTGCAAACCGCAAGGGGAAATTGGCGGCGGGCTATGACGCGGACATTGTAGTTTTATCGGATAAATATGATGTAATCCAAACATATTGCCGCGGGGGGAAGTGCCTGTGAAATACTCCGCCCTGATCTTGGATATGGACGGCACGATTGTAGACAGCCTGGATGCCGTGGAAGGCGCGCTGAAAAAAGCCGGGGAAAAATGGGGGATTGCGGTTACGCCGAAGCTTTTGGATATCGCGCTGTATTCCTCAGGGGATGATTTGGGGAGGGCGGTAAATTTAAGCGGCGGGGACGAAAAAATTTTCCTTGCCGATGTGGCGCGGGCATACCACGAAATGGCGCACCTCTCAAAGCTTTTCCCCGGCATACGCGGGCTTCTGGAAGCTAAAATCTCTTTAGGGATTGTAACAAACGAAAACCGCACGGAACTAAGGCATAATTTCAAACGGCTGGAAATTGACGAGTCTGTTTTCGGCGGCATCTGCTGTGCCGGGGACACGCCCTTTATAAAACCGCACCCTTACCCGCTGCAATACTGCATGGGGCAAATGGGCGCGGCGCGGGAAAGCACGCTGTTTGTAGGGGACGGGCGAGCCGATTTCCTTGCGGCAAAGGCGGCGGGGGTAAGCTTCGGGGTCGCGCTTTGGGGAGTGAGGGATGTGTCCCTGTTTGAAGGCGCACAGCATTTTTTTGAAAAGCCGGGGGAGGTATTGCGCTTCGCGCAGGTTTTAGGATTTAGGTTATAGGTTTTAGGTAAAGGACGGTGCGGAAATTTTCTTCCCTTTCTAAAGCCTCATTCCTCAATCCTAAAACCTGCCGAAGGCTGACGGGGTGGTTTTTTAACACGATTCCATCTTCGGTTGTTTTTCACCGCTCAAGCCGCGGAGGCTCTTCTTTGCTCGCGCAAAGAAGCAAACGCGCCGGGGAGACCCCGGACCCCCATTCCGACAAACCGCATAGCCTTGTGCCTTTCATCGCGCACGTCAAAAGCTTTGTCCTATAATCCACCCAATCACCCAGCCGAGCCGGGCTCCAGGGTTCGAACGCGAAAAAAGGTATAAGGAAAAAGGGAAATCAAAAACTTTTTCCGCTATTCTTACGTGCGCGGGCGCTTCCGGGCGCCGCTCCCTGTTTTAGGTTTGTGCCTGCTTGCCTTTGTGGTTTTGCGCTCTTTGTAGGAATATAACTTCTTGCTTCTTCCCTTACTATTTCCTAATTCCTAATTTCTATTTTCTATCTGCGCCGCAATTTCGGCGGCTTTTTTAAGGTCGCCGTGCAGCAGATGCACATTTATCTCGTCCAGCACATCGCCGAGTGCGTCGGGCCATGTTTTTTGCATCAGCTCGCCTACAATTGCCTTCGCTTCGGTAAGGCTGCGGCCATTGCAAGCCGCCGCCAGGTCCGCCAGCCTTTCGCGCAGGTATCCCGGCCCCTCGGTTTTTCCCGGTTTAGGGTTTTGCGCCAGCTCTTTAAGCTCGCCGATAAACCCGGGGATAAGCGCGTGTACCAAAGCGCTGTCTTTTTCCATCGCCGCCCGCTCGAGGCCCTTGGCGCTGCGGGAAAGGTTTTCCTCCCCGATGTTTGCAAGCGCGGTTTTCATCCCATGCGCGCTTATTTCAATGTTGTACATATCCGTATCGCTCAGCCCGCCCGGTTTCGCGGAAATGCCCTCCATCACGGCAAGCGCGTTTTCCGCGTCCAGCAGGAACAGGTCATACAGCCCGGTGAAGTCGTTTTCCGCGCGCGCAGGGGCGGCGGCTTCCTTCATACGTTCTGCGCGGTGCTTGCGGCGCGCGTCCTCGATGACCTCCCGGGGCTTTTTGTCGCGGATGAATTCGTTTAGGATTATGTTAAGCTCGCGCGAGTCTATCGGCTTGGAAATAAATCCGTCGAACCCGTTTTGCATAAACTTTTCCGCCTGCCCGACAAGGGCGTTTGCGGTAAGCGCCACGATGCTGTGTTTATAGCCCATACCGCGCAGGATGCCCGTCGCCTCTATGCCGTCCATACCGGGCATCATATGGTCCATGAAAATAATATCGTAGATTTTCCCGGATTTTACTTTTTCGATGGCGTCGTAGCCGCTGATGGATGTATCTACCTGCAGGCCATAGGGCATCATCATGCCCATGGCGACATACGCGTTGGATTCCACATCGTCCACGACAAGCACATTGCCATACGGCATATATTCGCGCGGCATACGGCCTTTTTTCTTCATCGCGGTGCTTTGGAAGCGGTTGCTCATCAGCCGCTGTGCCAAATCCCCGCCGCACACCAGCCCGTTTACGCGTTTTTGCGGCAGGCGCACGGTAAATACGGAGCCGCTTCCGGCCTCGCTCCTTACGGAAATTTCGCCGCCCATCAGGTCCAGCAGCCGCCTGGAGATGCTCATGCCCAGTCCCGTGCCGACGGTAGTCCTGTTGGCCTCCATATTAAAGCGCGTGTATTCGTCGAAGAGTTTTTCGACCTGCTCCGGGGACATCCCCTGGCCGGTATCGCGAACACGGAAAATCAGCGTTATATCGCCGGGGGCGCCGCCCTGTACGGCCTCATGCGAAACCGAAAGCCCGACCTCACCTTTTGCGGTGTATTTGTACGCGTTTGAGAGGATATTGTTCAGCACCTGTTTTATCCGCAGCTCATCCCCGATAAGGTTAAGCGGGGTGAAGGGGTCTATTTCCAGCTTGAAGTCGATGGGCTTGCTTTCGTACCGCAGGCGGTTTAGCTGGACGGCGTCGTTTATCAGGCTGGGCATATCGTATTTTACCGGCGCGATCTCCAGCTTCCCTGCCTCTATTTTGGAAAGGTCGAGGATATCGTTGATGATGTTCAGCAGCAGATCCCCGGATTCATACATCCTGCCCAGCGCTTCTTCTGTGTCGGGGGACAGGGTTTCTTTTTGCAGCTCCAGCTCGGTTATGCCCAAAATCGCGTTCATGGGCGTGCGGATCTCGTGGCTCATGTTTGCGAGGAAGGCGCTCTTTGCGCGGCTTGCGGTTTCCGCCTTGTCCAGCGCGTCCCTTATTTCACTGCGGAGCCTTTGCTGTTCGCGCATATCGTAGATATAGCCCAAGCCGACATAGCGCCCGCCGCTCATTGTGCGGACCATCGTAAGCTCTGTGGGCAAAAACGTGCCGTCGGGCAGCATATGCGTCCACTCGATGCGCATGGTTTCGCCGTCCATGACGCGCTTTATCACGTCCATCGCCTTTTCCGCGGAGCTTTGCCCGTCCGGCTGAAGCTCGGGCGAATGGCCCGCGCTGCCGAAAAATTCCGCGTACTGCTCACGGCTCAGGCCGTATATTTGCAGGACTTTTTCGTTGCAGTCGATGAAGCGGAAGCTCTCGTCAAACACGGTAAGCCCAACGGGCGCGTTGTTGAACATTATACGGTTAAGCTCGCTTTTTTCGGCGATCTCGCGCTCCGCCTCTTTAAACGCGGTGATGTCCTCGGTCGCGCCTGCTGTGCGGAGCGGGTTGCCCTCGCTGTCTCTGAGTGCGCTGCCGAATGACCTGTACCAGCGGTACTCCCCGTTTTTATTTTGGATGCGGTTGATTACGTTATAGGGCGTGTTCCCGGTTTTGTCCTCCAAAAATGCGTTCATCGCGTCTATGGTCGGGCCTATATCGTCGGGGTGTATACGGTTAAGCCACGAGCTTGCCTTGTTTGGGAAGTCGTTTTCGTCGGTGAAGCCCAGTAGCCTGCGGAATTCGTCGGACCACCAGAGGTCGGTGTCGCCGTCGTCATAGGTCCTGGCGTTGTCAATAAGCCTGTCCCAAAGCCCGACATTCAGCCCCTTAACCAGCAGGTTCAGCCGCAGGTTGTTGTCGGCGAGGTTTTCCTGTATCTGCCTTGTCTGCGTTATATCGATCCTGCTTTGCATATGCACTTTTTTGCCGCCCGGCCAGTCGATATACCTGTCTACATTATGGTATACGCGCCCGGTTGCGGTGTTCTTTTCCTCCCACGCGTATTCTTTATCGGGGTTTTCCTCCAGCCCGTAGCAGGGGCAGAAGCTGCACCGCGCGTCCTTGTCTTTTTGCAGAAGCTTGTAGCAGGGCACGCCGATGCAGTCGCCCTCCAGCCCGAAATGCTGTTTTAGGCTGTCGTTGATGAACAAAATCTCGTCCGTTGCAGGGTCGGTGACATAGACCATGACATCCAGGCCGTTTAGGATTACGCCAAGGCTTGCGAGCGTGTTTGCCTCCTCTACCGCTTTTTGCATACGCTCCTCAGACAATCGCGTCAAAGCCTCCGCGCGGCTCCTCTTGATATTTAAGTGAACCAGCACGGCACTGAGGCTGGCGGCGAGCAAAGAGCCCAACGCGATGAGGAACCACATTGTACTGCTTAAATTATTGTAGTAGCTGTCGGTAAAATACACAACGCCCAAAATCCAGCCGTTTTCCATGGGGCGCGCGGAGAAGATCGACGCCCTGCCGCGGTAATCCAGCGCGGAGCGGCGGTTAATGGAGCCTTCGCGCTCCAGCTCACCCGAGTATGCCGCAAAGCCGCTTTCGATTTCCCCGAAGGGGACCCCCACAAAATCCGCGTTCGGGTGCGCGATTACAACATGGTTTTTGTCCGTAAGCGTCCAGGTGTTAATCTCACTGCCGCGGTTATCCTGCGAAAACCGATATATCCTGTCCAGAAGTACATCCACGCCGATAATCGCCAGGCGTTTGCCGCTGTCGTCGTATATATTCTGCACATAAGAAAACGTCGCCTGTTTGGAGACTACGTCCACATAAGGGTCAGTCACCGCGATTTTGTCGCCCGACGTTTGGGCGGCTATATGCCAGGGGCGCTCGGCGGGGTTGAAGCCCGATGCGATAAGCGCGTCCCACTGCTCGCCCGTGACAAGGGAATTGAAGCTGTCCATGCCGTCCTCGCCGAAGCCCGCGATAAACCCGGCAAAACCCGCTACTTGCCCCGCGCCCACGCCGTAATCGGACATATCGGTCATATATGCCTTTACTTCATCTGTCCCCGCCCCCTGCAGTATCATACTGCGCGCGGTTTGCGCAACCACGCCCAGCATGGTCTCCAGCTCTTTTAAATTTGAAACGAGCTTTATTTCCACGCTGGAGAAGGTGTCCTCCATCTCGCGGTCCAGGTGCCTGCTCTCAACCTCATACGTGAATCGGTAGCTGGCGTACACCATCAGCGCGAAGGCAAGGAAAACGTACAGTATCTGCATATACAGCACGCGCTGCGATTTTGCCGCGTTAAAAAGGCACTTGGCTTTTAATATTTTCATAAGTTCTATTCCTCCAGCAAGAGCCGCACCGCGGCCCCCGCGCTTTCAAAATCGCCGACAAGTATGCTGTCCAGCAGATCCTCCGCCCCGCGCATATGTGCGCCGAGTTTTTCGGCAAGGCGGTTTATCCCGTTCGCGTCCATCTCTTCAATGGCTTTCAGCAGTTCCCGCAAATCCGCTTTGGGGATATTGTCGGAAGCGCCTCTATCATCCCCCGATGAGCCGAGCGCGTCCCCCACGCATTTACAGGCATCGCTCAGCAAAGTGATAAACGCGCCGTGGTTTTCGGCTATGTAGACGCGATCACCGCGCTTGCCCGCCGCCTCCAGCTCACGCGCCGCGCCCGACAGCGCCTCCGCGCCGATTATGGCGGCGGCGCTTTTGAACCCATGCGCGTATGTTGTGTAAAGGGCTATATCCCCCGATACAAACGCTTTTTCTATTTTACCGCGCTTTTCGGACACATCAATATAAAACGCGCGGAGGGTTTCGGTGTAAAGCTCTGGTTTACCTCCCGCCGCCGCAAGGCCCTTTGCGGTGTCAAGCCCTTCTATTTCGGGGAAAACGCGTGCGTTTTCCCGCGGTTCGGGCTGCTGTGCGGCAATGCGTTTTTCTTCGGGGAGCCAACGGGCGAGGACGGTGTACAGGTCTTTTATCTCAATCGGCTTGGACAAAAAATCGCTGAAGCCGTTTTCCAAAAACATATTTTTTACGCCTGGGCCTGTATTGGCTGTCAGCGCGATTATCGGCACATATTTATAATACGGGTCGTCTTCACCCATGCCCCTTATGCGCAGGGTGGCTTCCACGCCGTCCATGACGGGCATTTTGTGATCCATAAATATAAGATCGAAGCGCGTATGGCGCAGAGCCTCAATCGCCGCCGCGCCGCCGGTTGCAACCGTTATGCGCATATTAAACGGCGCCAAAAGCCCCTGCGCCACTATAAGGTTTGTGTGTATGTCGTCCACGATGAGGATCTTGGCGTCAGGCGCGCAAAACGCGGCGGGATTTTGCCCGTTGTCCGCCAAAGCCCCCGCCCCGTTTAGGATGTCCGCAATCCCGGTGGAGTACGCGGGCATCGCAAGTATGCTCAAGGATTTGTCCGGGACGGCCTCCCCGAATTCACAGAGGATGACGATTTTTGTATTGCGGGCGAATTTGCGTATAGTCTGCGCGTTCCTTTTATACAGCGCGTAGGATATAAAGAGGAAGGCGTACTCGTTTGCCTCCATGCTTTCATACAGGGCGGTGCCTGTGTTTACAGGCTTGCAGTCCACGCCGAGGCCGGTTATTGTACAGTATATGGATCGTGCGTATTTTTCGCGCCTTTCAAAGACCAGCACGCTTTTTTCCTGCGGGTTTTCCACCTTCGCCAAAGGTTCGTCCGAGAGCGCCTTCTGCCCCAGCGCGACAGTAAATACACTGCCCCTGCCGTACTGCGAATTTACGGTTATATCGCCGCCCATGGCTTTTACGATGCTGTGGGTTATTGCAAGCCCGAGGCCTATGCCCTCGGACGCGCGGCAGCGTTCAAGGTCAAACTGGGAGAAGCTTGCGAACAGCTTGTCGATGTCCTCGGGTTTTATGCCGATCCCGCTGTCCTCAACCTCAAAGCGCAGTAGGATATTTCCGTCCGCGCCTGTTTTTTCCCCGGAAACAGTAAAGCACACAAAGCCTTCTTCGGTGTATTTTACGGCGTTGCTGAGTATATTCAGCACGGCTTGGCGGATGTGCGTATCGTCGCCGTGCAGTATTTTCGGGAGGCTGCTGTCCGCGTTGACGGTGAAGCGTATGGGCAGGTCTGTTGTCCGCATACGTATGATGCTGACCATGCTGTCTATCAAGGAGGCAAGCGAGTAGTCCTTTGTGACGATTTCTGTTTTGCCCGAGCCGATATCGGAAAAATCAAGTATATCGTTGACCAGCGCCAAAAGCGCCGCGCCCGCCTGTTTTATCGTAAGGATGTGTTCTGTCCTGGCATCGTGGTTTTTTTCGCGGAGCGCAAGCTCGGTTATGCCGATGATCGCGTTCATTGGCGTGCGGATCTCGTGGCTCATCCTCGCGAGGAAATCGGATTGGTAGCGGCTGTTTTGCTCGGCGGCCTCTTTTGCGCGGGCAAGCTCATCGGTCATTTTACACCTGCCCTTTCAAACCGGTCCTCGTGTTTTAAGAAAACCTCGGCGATCAGCGGGTCAAAATGCGCGCCCAGCCCCTCCCTGATAATATCTACCGCTTCGCTGTGGGAATACGCCCTTTTATACAGGCGCACATTTGTCAGGGCGTCGTACACGTCAACAATCGCCATCAGCCGCCCCTGCAGCGGGATATCGAATTTTTCCAGCCCGTAGGGATATCCGGTGCCGTCCCATTTTTCGTGGTGGTTTTCCGCCAGGAATTCCGCGTGTTTAAGAAAATCCCTGTCGGAGGTGCTGCTCTCTATTTCCCGTATGATATCCGCGCCGGATACCGCGTGTTTTTTCATCTCCTCGAATTCCTCGGGGGTCAGCTTCCCGGGCTTGAGCAAAATTTCGTCCCTTATTGATATTTTGCCAACATCGTGGAGCTGTGAGGACATAACGAACAAATCCAGGTCCCAGGATGAAAGCTCGTCCTTATACACGCCGTTTTCGATCAGCAGTTCTACGAGCAGGCGCAGGTATCTTTGCGTGCGGATGATATGCCCGCCTGTTATATCGTCCCTGCGCTCCACCAATTCCGCCACTGTACACAGGATTGTGTTTTGCAGCTCAAGCACGGCTTTTGTCTTCTGCGCGACGATTTCCTCGAGGTTGTTTGCGTAGCGCATAAGTTCCCGCCGCTGGTCCTGTATAAGCATATGCATCTCGATATGCTTTAACAGCAGGCGGCGCGAATAGGGCTTGAAGATATAATCCACCGCGCCCAGGTCCCTGCCCTCAACCTCGCTTTCGTCGTCACTTAGGGCGCTTAAGAAAATCACCGGGATATCGGCAAAGCTTTCCGTGGCTTTCAGCATCTTGATAACTTCGTAGCCGTTCATTTCCGGCATTTCTATATCCAGAAGGATCAGGTCCGGCCTTGTTTTTTCCAGCAGCGCAAAAAGCCTTTCCCCGGACGAGGCGGTCAGCACGTTGTAAAGCTCCATCAGCGCGCGCCTTGTGGTTGAAAGATTTGTCCTGTCGTCGTCCACTACAACGATCAGCTTGCGGTTGTCTTCCATAACGTCCGCCCCCGTTTCCCTGTAATGAATTTATTGTAACACAAGAAGGGAGTTATAGCAACAGCGCTACGCGCAGGATTGAGGATTGAGGTTATAGGTTTTAGGGAAGGGCGGTGCTTTTAGTTTCTTCCTTTCCTAAAACCTCAATCCTCAAACCTCAATCCTGCCGAAGGCAAAACACCCGTCACCGCGACGAACAAGTCGTCACGGTGCCACCCTCTTTAAAAAAGAGGGTAAGGCTACAATAAGATTTATTCTTTCATTAGAAGGCGCAAAGCAATTTTAGGACGTACCCTCTTTTTTAAAGAGGGTGGCGCGAAGCGATTTATCGCTTCGTGACGGGTGTTTTGCGCTTCGCGCAGGTTTTAGGATTTAGGTTTTAGGGTAGGGGCGGCCCCATGTGGCCGCCCGCATTGTACAATGCGATACGGTAATTTGCGGGCGGGCACGCGGGCCCGCCCCTACATCCCTTCCTAAAACCTCAATCCTAAAACCTCAATCCTGCGCGGAGCGCTGCGCCGGATTCACATGTACCATGCAGTGCTTCACCTCGGGCATTTCGCTTTCGATTGCGTCATGGACCTGCTGCGCGGTTTCGTGCGCCTCGTCCAAGCTCACAGAGCTGTCTACGCCTATCTCAAGATCCACGAAAACCCTGTCGCCGAAAAGGCGGGTGCGCAGGGAATCAACGCTCAAAACGCCTTTGTGTGTTTCTGCGATTTCGCGGATGCGCGCCTCGGCTGTATCGCCGCAGGACCTGTCGGTCATCTTGCCCATGGCGTCGGAAAAAATGTCCCACGCGGCTTTCAGGATAAACGCGCAGATCACAAGGCAGGCAAGCGGGTCCAAAATCGGCAAGCCCAGCCTTGCGCCCAAAATCCCGATAAAGCTGCCGATTGACGAAAGCCCGTCGGTACGGTGGTGCCACGCGTCCGCCATCATCGCGCCGGAGTTTACTTTTTTCGCCGCCGCCCGTGTGAACCAGTACATCCACTCCTTTGCGCCGATTGACAGGACAGCCGCCGCCAGCGCCAAAATCCCCGGTGCCTGCAATTCCCCGGACATCCCGCTCACGACCCTTTGCACGCCGTCGTAGCCGATCCAAAGCCCGGTCGCGCATAAAATCACGGAGAGCAAAACCGCCGCGACACATTCCATGCGCTCATGCCCGTAGGGATGCTCCTTGTCCGGCGCCATGCCGGACATACGCACTCCGACCATCACGATAAAAGTCGTGAATACATCGGAGAAGGTATGTACCGCGTCCGATACCATTGCGGCGGAATTTGCCAGCATCCCCGCCGCCAGCTTGAGCAGCGCCAGTACGGCGTTTACAACGATTGTGCTCCATGATACCCGCATTGCGAGCCGCTGTTTATCCTGTGTTCCCATCTTACGTTCCCCCCTAATACTAATCTCCGTTAGAAATGAGGACAAAAAATCTTCGCAAAACCCATAACCGAAAGCTTTTGCTCGATTTTTTGTCTATTTCTTAAACGGATATTAGTATGAAATAAAAATACACCTGCGGGACAAAACTGTCCCGCAGGTGTACGGATAGTACATTCTGCTGCCGCTGTACGGCCCGGCACCATGGCAAACGCCATCGCCTGTTCAGTGTAGGTTTTAACCTATTATACACTATGCGCGGCGGTTTGTCAATATGCGGCGTAGCAACGCTACGCAGGATTGAGGATTTAGGTTATAGGTTTTAGGGAAAGGACGAAGTGACAAATACCTTCCCTTCCTATATCCTAAATCCTAAAACCTTAATCCTGCCGAAGGCAAAACACCCGTCACCGCGACGAACAAGTCGCCGCGGCGCCACCCTCTTTAAAAAAGAGGGTAAATCTACAACAAGATTTATTCTTTCACATAAAAAGCACAAAGCAATTTTAGGACGTACCCTCTTTTTTAAAGAGGGTGGCTTCAAAGCGGTCACGCTTTGAAGACGGGTGTTTTGGTGTTTTGCGCTTCGCGCAGGATTTAGGGTAGGGTCGGGCTTCCATGCCCGACCGTCAAGGGCGAATTGATTATTCGCGGTCGGGGATGGAACCCCGACCCTACGAACCACCCCGTCAGGCTACGCCTGCCACCCCTCCAAAGGAGGGGAATTTTCGGGCATCCACGCGAGGGCGCCCTTTCCCTGAATCCTTATTTTCCTGTAACCTTAATCCTTGCGCAGCGCTGCCTGTGCGGCGGCGAGCCTTGCGATCGGCACGCGGAAGGGCGAGCAGGACACATAATCAAGCCCGCACTTATGGAAGAACTCGATGGAGGATGGGTCGCCGCCATGCTCTCCGCAAACGCCCAGCTTGATATCGGGGCGGGCCTGTTTGCCCAGCTTGCACGCGGTTTCGACCAGCTTGCCCACGCCGGTTTGATCCAGCCGGGCAAATGGGTCGGACTCGTATATCTTGTTCTCGTAATAATAATTGAGGAAGTTGCCCGCGTCGTCACGCGAGAACCCGAAGGTCATCTGGGTAAGGTCGTTTGTTCCGAAGGAGAAGAACTCGGCTTCCTTCGCGATATCGTCGGCGGTAAGGCAGGCGCGCGGTATCTCCATCATTGTGCCGACCATATATTTTATCTTGGAGCCTTTTTCCTTGATAATCCTGTCGGCGGTTTCCACCACGACATCCTTGACGAACTTGAACTCCTTGGCTTCGCCCGGCAGCGGGATCATAATTTCCGGCACGAGGTCCCATTCGGGATGCTTGGCGGAAACATTGATCGCGGCCTCGATGACCGCCTGTGTCTGCATCGCGGCGATTTCGGGGTAACGGACAGCCAGGCGGCAGCCGCGGAAGCCCATCATCGGGTTGAATTCATGCAGGCCGTCGATTACGTTTTTGAGCTGATCGTAGGCTATGCCCATTTCCCCGGCGAGCGCTTTTATGGCAGCGTCGTCGTGGGGCAGGAATTCGTGGAGCGGCGGGTCGAGGAAACGGATGGTTACGGGATAGCCCTGCATCGCTTCGTAGATGCCCTCAAAGTCGCCGCGCTGCATCGGTAAAAGCTTGTCTAAAGCGGCTTTGCGCTGTTCTATCGAGGTGGACACGATCATCTCGCGCATTGGGCCTATGCGGTCAGCCTCGAAGAACATATGCTCGGTGCGGGTAAGCCCGATGCCCTCCGCGCCGAAGGTAATCGCCTGGGCGGCATCGGCGGGTGTGTCGGCATTGGTTCGGATTTTCAGCCGGCGGAATTCGTCCGCCCATTTCATGACGGTTTCAAAGTTGCCGCCGATTTGCGCTTCCACTGTGGCGATTGCCTCTCCGTAAATATTGCCGGTGGCGCCGTTGATGGAGATGTAGTCGCCTTCTTTTATAGTTTTGCCGCCAAGTGTAAAGGATTTATCGCCGAACACGATTTCGCCGCAGCCCGCAACACACGGGCAGCCCATACCGCGGGCAACAACGGCCGCGTGGGAGGTCATGCCGCCGCGCGCGGTGAGGATACCGGCGGAAACGTGCATCCCCTCGATATCCTCCGGGGTTGTTTCCATACGGGCAAGGATGACGGTTTCGCCGCGCCCTACCCACTCCACCGCGTCCTCGGCGGTGAATACAACCTTGCCGTATGCCGCGCCGGGCGAGGCGTTCAGCCCTTTGCCGATCGGCGTTGCGGCTTTCAGCGCCTTCTCGTCAAACTGGGGATGGAGCAAAGCGTCGAGCTGGCCGGGTTCCAGCGTCAGAAGTGCTTCTTTTTTGTCGATCAAGCCTTCATTTACCAGGTCCACCGCGATATTCAGGGCGGCGGCGGCGGTGCGCTTGCCGAAACGGGTCTGGAGCATATAGAGCTTGCCGTCTTCAACGGTGAACTCCATATCCTGCATATTCTTGTAGTGGTTTTCCAGCTTCTTTGCAATTTTAGCGAAATCATCGTATACCGCGGGCATTGCGATTTTCAGCCCGTCTTCGAGGCGGGGCGCGGTGCGCACGCCTGCAACGACATCCTCGCCCTGCGCGTTTAGCAAAAATTCGCCGTAAAGCTTATTCTCGCCGGTTGCGGGGTCGCGGGAAAACGCAACGCCGGAGCCTGAATTGTCGCCCGTGTTGCCGAACACCATCAGCTGTACGTTTACGGCTGTGCCCCAGTCGTAGGGTATGTTGTTCTGCATACGGTAGAAATTGGCGCGGGGGTTGTCCCACGAGCGGAAAACTGCGGTTACGGATTCAATAAGCTGGGATTTCGGGTCCTGCGGAAAGTCGAAGCCCTTTTTCTCCTTGAAGTAAGCCTTGAATTTGCTCACCATAACTTTCAAGTCGTCCGCGTCAAATTTGGTGTCGTCCTTTATGCCTTTCGCCAGCTTCATCTCGTCGATGATTGTTTCAAAGCTGTGCTTGGGCACATCCATAACCACGTCGGAGAACATCTGGATGAAGCGGCGGTAGCTGTCATACGCAAAGCGGGGGTTGCCGGTACGCTTCGCAAGGCCCTCGACCGCGTCGTCGGTAAGCCCGAGGTTTAGGACAGTGTCCATCATCCCGGGCATGGACGCCCTTGCGCCCGAACGCACGGACATGAGCATCGGGTTCTCGTTGTCGCCGAATTTTTTGCCGGAAATCTCCTCCAGCTTTGTGACATACTCAAAAATTTCGGCTTCGATTGCGGGGTCGATCTTCTTGCCATCGTCGTAATAGCGGGTGCAGGCCTCGGTGGTTACGGTGAAGCCCATCGGCACAGGCATACCCAAGCCTGTCATTTCAGCCAGGTTTGCGCCCTTGCCGCCCAGCAGCTCTTTCATTGCCGCGTTGCCTTCGCTGAACAGATAAACGTACTTTTTGCTCACTAAATCCAACCTCCCATTATTTGTTTTGACCGGGACTAGTATATCACAAAAGGGAATAATATGCAAATGTTTATTCATAATTCACAATTCATAATTCATAATTCATAATCAAAAACCGCGCAATAAATTTCTTCCCTTCCTAAATCCTGCCGAAGGCTGTACTAGCCCTTGTCAACTAAAACTTAACAACAGAATAAAGTCGTTTAAGCTTCGTTCCGGCATCGTGCGTAGTAAATTGCCGGTCGACACATTTTTGGGAGATGTTTGTGGCAGAATGCCATGCGGCAAGCTCGTCGTTCAATATTTCGATTTGCCCGATTCTCCGAGTCCCCAAGCATTGTGTCGCGAGGGCCGAAAGCTCGATTTCGGCAATATTAAGCCAAGAACCATGCTTAGGCGTGTAGTGTATTTCAAGCCGCTGTGATAGCCGGAAAGCTTCATCAGGGGGAAATATTTTGTACAATGAGGATATATTATGAGTATTAAGGTTATCCATCACAAGCACAACTTTTTCTACCGATGGATATTGCTCGTCAAGCAACCATTTAATTTGATTGGCCCAATCTTCGCTTGTCCGCCGTTCGTGCGCTACGGCATTTCGCCACCCGCCAAGCGGCTCGGCAAACAAAAAAATGGAGCATGACCCTCTGCGTTCATATTGGCAATCTTTCTTTGTTTTGTGGCAATTTTCACTCATTTTTATTGGTTGAATACGTTCGTCAAGCAATTGAAACGGTTTTTCATCCATGCAAACTACAGGCATTTGGGGGTCATATGGCCTTTGATACACCGCTAAGACATCTTCCATTTTTGCCACAAAATCCGCGTTTTGTTCCGGCGGTATACACCACATTTCTTTCAGATGAGGCTTAAATTGTGTTTTTTTAAAACGCGCTGAACTGATTTGAACGACAAACTGTCCACATACGACAATTCGACAGCTTTATCCGCAAGCATTTTTAATGTCCAACGGGCACACTCCTTCGGCGGTTCATTGCAAGCAAGGGCTATGATGCGTGCTTCGACTTCTCCCGTTATCTTTGCGGGGACAGGCGGTGTTTCACGCTTTTTGCGGGTCAAAAACTCTTCGATGCTCGGTACCGAGAAAAAAGCAGCGCGAATATTATTTGCCGCTTGTCTTGACAGATTAACGCTCTCACAGACCCTCCCTATCCGCAAATGGTCTTTTTTCCCTGTGCGGTCTAATGCCAATATTGTTTTCGCCCTTGTTATCAGATGAGCATTATGGACACCGTTTTTTGAAAACTTTTCCAACTTCGACCTTTCTTCTTTGCTCAACCAAACTTCCTTTGCAGCCATATGATTACCTCACTTTTTTTGTAAAGCATATCATATGTCTAATATATTGTCTAGTTTTAGTTGGCAAGGGGTAGTAGGCAAAACTGATTTTTTAATTATGAATTATGCATTGTTTTCATCCCCAAAAAAGCATCGTAAAGGGCGACCGCGCACGCGGCTTCGATACATGGCACGGCGCGGGGGACAATGCAGGGGTCGTGCCTGCCGGTCACCGTAAGCATAACATTTTCGCGCCTGGAAAGGCTGACGCTGTCCTGCTGCCGCGAAATAGACGGCGTTGGCTTAAACGCGGCGCGGAAAATTACCGGCATCCCGGATGTAATGCCGCCTAAGATCCCGCCGTGGTTGTTGGTGCGGGTTTTTATGCTGCCCTCATCTATTATAAACGCGTCGTTATTTTGTGAGCCACGCAGCTCAGCGCATGAAAAGCCGCTGCCAAATTCTACGCCCTTGACAGCCGGTATACTGAAAAGCAAAGCCGCCAGACGACTGTCCAGCCCGCCGAAGAGAGGCCCGCCCAGCCCGGCAGGTACGCCGATAGCCGCACATTCAATTATCCCGCCCAAGGAATCACCGGCAAGGCTCGCGGCCTCAATCGCCGCGAGCATCCGCTCCCCCGCCTCTTTATCCAAAACCGGGAAATCCGCGTTTTGTAAAATATCGAATTCATCGTTTCCGATTTTTACGGGGTCAAAACCGCGGCGGTGTTCATCCCCAATCCGTGTGATATGCCCGGCAACGCGTATGCCTTCGCGGCGCAGAAGCTGAAGGCAAATGCCGCCCGCAATACACAGCGGCGCGGTCATGCGCCCGGAAAAGACCCCGCCGCCGCGTATGTCATGGGCTGTGCCGTATTTAGCGAATGCGGAAAAGTCGGCGTGGGACGGGCGCGGGACATCACGGAGCTGTTCGTAATCCTGCGGGCGTGTATCTGTATTACGGATAATAGCGGTGAGCGGCGCGCCGCAGGTTATGCCGTCAGCCAATCCCGACAAGAACTCGGGCACGTCGGCTTCACGGCGCGCGGTGGAGTATGCATTTTTCCCCGGCATACGGCGGCGCAAAAACGCGTAAATCTCATCAAGGCATATCGCAAGCCCCGCAGGCAGCCCGTCTATGCTGACGCCGACTGCCGGTGAATGTGACTGCCCGAATATTGTTATTTTTAGGTTGTCCCCGAATGATGAAGGCATTATGATGCTTGGATGCGGGACTTAATGGCGTCCTCTACAAAATCATTGATAGATAAGCCTTTCCGGGCTGCGTATTGTTTGGCTTCATCGTATACGGACGGAGAAACTTTAACAGAAAAATTACTTTCCCCCGGCTTCTTGCCCGCTTGAATACAGAACTCCAAATATTCGTCTATGGCGTTTTGGAAATCCTCAGTCAAAGCTTTTACGCTGTCCCCCTCAAAGTAGATTGAATCAGATATGCCTATGACTTTTCCATGAAAAACGCCGTCGTTTTCGGAAAAAAAGACGCTCCCAACATGATTTTTATAATGAAGTTGATTTGTCATACTAATCCCCTTTCGGTCAAGTCATTTATCAGGTTGACAACCTGATATGGCAGTAATGTTTTGCGTGGATGCGGCTTATGGATTCGGATATAGTCGTTGCTGCTGTTCGCAAATGCGACCCTTGAGCCTCCGGTTTTGCTGCCTTTTATTTGGGCATATCCAAAACTGCCCAAAAGATTTGCCGCTTCGTTAAAAGTAAAATCCTTTGGGCGGGACAAAAGCCGCTCCAATAATTTGTCTTTTTGGCTCAATGGTTTGCTCACACCTATCACAGCATCATTATATATAGTATTATACTCAATAGCAATCAATAAATCAACAGAGCAGAGAAGGAACGAAATTTGCCGCACCGCCCTTTCCCTAAAACCTATAACCTCAATCCTCAATCCTGCGCAACTGCGCTCCCAACCCATCCGCAAAATCCTCAAAAAAGGCGGGATAGGATTTTTGGGCGGCGTGTGCGCCGCGGATTGTTACAGGCCCTTCGCAGGCGCCGGAAAGAATGGCGGTCGCCATCGCGATACGGTGGTCCCCGAATGACTGTGTATCCCCGCCGGGCAGCTTGCTTTTGCCGATAATTATAAGGCCGTCGGCGGTTTCCGTTATATCCGCGCCCAGCATGGACAGGGCTTGGGCGGTGGTGTGTATACGGTCGCTTTCTTTAAACCTGAGCCGCGCGGCGTTTTTTATGACGGTTTTCCCGCGCGCGCAGGCTGCGGCTGCCGCAAGCGCAGGGACAAGGTCGGGGATGTCCTCCGCGCTGATTTCTATGCCGTTAAGCTCCCCCGGATAGACGGTGACAGCATCGCCTTGCTGTGAAACCCGCGCGCCGAACCGGCTGAGCAGCTTTGTAATTGCGCGGTCGCCCTGTTTTGAAGCGAGGTCTAAGCCGGTGCAGGTGACGGTGGTTTTAGCGATCGCCCCTGCCGCAAGCCAAAACGCTGCACCCGACCAATCCCCGCCAACCCGGACAGTTTTAGGTGAGAGATAGACCTGCCCGCCCGACACGCAAAAACCGTGATCGTCCTGTTGCGCTTTTATCCCGAACAGCCGCAGTGCATTGAGCGTCATGTCCGCATATGGGCGTGACTGTAATGCGCCCGTAATATGGATTTTGCTGTCCCCGTCAAGCAGCGGGAGCGCGAACAGCAGCCCGCTGACGAATTGGGAGGAAATATCCCCCGGCAGGATATACTGCCCGCTTTTCAGTTTACCTTCGAGGGTGAGCGGGAACAGCCCCGGCTCGGAAAACACACAGCCGTTAGCCGCCATCGCGCCGCAAAGCGCGGAGATCGGGCGTTTGGGCAGCCGCCCTTCCATGTGAAACGCCGCCGGGATGCCAAGCGCCGCGCAAACCGGAAGAAGGAAGCGCAGGGCCGCGCCGCTCTCCCCGCAGAAAATATCGGCGCGATTTTGACTGCCGGAAGCTGTACGCCCGAGCGGCGTTACGGTAAAGCCGCCCTCACAATATGCCGGCGGGCGTGGCAGGGCGGCGCGCGCCGCTCCGCGGCCGTCAAGCTTTGCTTGACGCGTAAATTTGCAAGCAAATTTACGGCGCGCCGTATTGTACCGCACAGCGGCGCCCAATTCATCCAAGCACCGTGCCATCGTGCCGATGTCGCGGGAAATTTCAGGGCAGGCAACAAAAGTTTCGCTGTCCGCCAAGGCGGCGCAAAGGAGCAGCCTTTGCGCTTCCGATTTAGAAGCCGGTGCCCGCACTGTGCCACCCTGTATCGGTCTTGTAATCCGCACAGTCATGACAGGCTCCGCCCCAGAAGCGGCTCAAGCTCACCAATCGGGATATCTAAAAGGGCGCATTTGCCGATTTCCTCCGGGAAGGCCATGGTGATTGCGTCACCGATACGCTTTTTATCTCGAAGGCACGCGCACGCGATTTCATCCGCACTGCGGCTTGTGCTTTCGGGCAGGCCGTATCTCCGCAGCATCGCCAAAATCCCCCGCAGGCATTCCTCCCCGCAGATCCCCAGGTTAACCGCCATTCTTGTTTCTATGGCCATCCCGGCGGCAACAGCGTGGCCGTGGGGCATCTTATAACCGCTTAGAAATTCTATCGCGTGGCCGACGGTATGCCCGAAATTCAGAAGCTTGCGGGTGCCGGTTTCGCGCTCGTCCCGCGCGACGATCCCGCTTTTTATCTCTACACAGCGCGCGGTGATTTCCTCCAGGCGCGGCTGGATCGGATCCTCCAGCGAATAAAACAGGCCGTGGTCGGCGATTACGGCGCATTTTATAACCTCCGCGCAGCCATCGCGGAAAATATCTGCGGGAAGCGTGGCGAAAAGCGAAACATCGCATAAAACGGCGTCAGGCTGGTAAAACGCCCCCGCGAGGTTTTTCCCGGCGGATAAATTGACCCCCGTTTTCCCCCCGACAGAGGAATCCACTGCCGCCAGAAGAGTTGTCGGGAACTGCGCGAAATGTATGCCCCGCATATAGCACGCCGCCGCAAACCCCGCTAAATCGCCCGCGACACCGCCGCCCAGCGCGGCGACTGTATCCGCACGGCCAAGGCCTTTTTCAGCGAGGAAATCTAAAATGGAAAGCAATTCCCCCGGGGTTTTAGAGGCTTCGCCATGCGCGAAAACATATTTCACCGTGCGGTAGCCGCTTTTCATCAGGCTTTCTTCCAGGCGCGGGGCATAGAGTGCATCTACATTGCCGTCGGTGATTACCGCGGCTGTCTGCCCGCCGCAGGCCCTGCGCAAAACATCCCCCGCCCGGTCAAGTATATTTGTGCCGATGAAAACATCGTATGATTTAGAGGCGCTGACTTTTATTATTTTCATTGATTGCGGCGGCCTTTCTTGATAGAGATTAGGAAATAGGAATTAGGAATTAGGAAGGGAAGAAAATTTTCGTATCGTCCCTACACAAAACACCCGATAACAACGTAGGGCGGGGGCTTGGCCCCCCCCTGAACCAAGCGGCACTTTCGTTGCGGGAAGGACCCGGCCCACCATCAAAT
>WRLS01000014.1 GCA_009776345.1 Oscillospiraceae bacterium
AGCGGCAAAGTAACCAAAACGCGCCGGGGGACGCCCCCGAACCCCCCGCTCCGACAAATCACATGGCTTTGTGCCTTTCATCGCGCACGTCATATGCTTTGCCCTATAATCCGCCCAATCGCTCAGCCGAGCCAAGCTCCAGGGCTAGAACGCGAAAAAAGGTATTAGGAATAAAAGATTATCAAATACTTTTTCCGCTGTAATTACGTGCGCGGGCGCTTCCGGTGTCGCTCTTTCCTTTAAGTTTGTGCCTGCTTGCCTTTGTAGATTTGTGCTTTTGAATGATAGAATAAATCTTGTTGTATCTTTACCCTCTTTTTTAAAGAGAGTGGAACGGGTGTTTTTTAATTATGCATTACGAATTGCCTTCACATCCCCGGCAAGCCGAAACTTGGCTAGAAATAAATCCGATTTTAATTTGCCTTTAATTGACTTGCCCCTAGCTGTTTGATATGCTTATATCAAACAATGAAGAGAAAATCAGGGGAGATCACGGCTATGAAAATTAACAGGCTAAACTACCGCTCGCCTTCTGCGTCGCTGACTATCGCGGTGCTGCAGATTGTGCTGGGCAGCTTCCTCAGCATTATGTTTGTAATATCCTTTGCGGTAACCCGCTTTTTGGAGGGGCAGGCTTGGTGGAGCGGCAGCTTCTCATCGCTTTTCGCAATGGCGGCGCTGGTTGTGTCCGCGCTTATACTATGCCAAGGTATCTGGGGCTGTGTGGTTTACGAAAAATACCGCAAGCTTGCGCGGGTTGTTATGGCGCGGTCGGCGGCGGTTACGGTAAAACAGCTTTCGGAGGAGCTTCACCGCACGCCATCCGATGTTTTTTCGGATATCAGCGCTACAATAAACAGCCGTTATTGGAGCGGCTACGGCATCACAGAATCCACGCTGGTTTTAGCGGACGGCAAAAAAAATTCCGGCACGGTTATTTCCGGCCCTGATGTTACGCTGCGCAAAAGCAGCCGCCGTTCACGCGCGGGGTTCGTTTTCTTTGCGGCGGTATTTGTACCATATATGCTGGTTTTCGGCGGGCCTTCCCTGCGTCCGCAATTTGTTATAGCCGGTGTGCTGGCGGTGCTTGCTTTTGTAATCAGTACGGCAATCCTTCCGAAAAAAATTGTGATAAGCCGGCATACGGCCGAACATAAGCCGTATAAACCGGAACCCGTAAAAACCGGCGTAGAGGAAACCGACAGCCTCCTCACAGACGGGCTTAAGCAAATGGGCGGGCTTATAGAGCTGGAAAAAGATATAGGGGATGAGAAATTAGCCGGGCCGGTAAGCGAGCTGTTGAGTATCACCCGCCAGATTTTTGACTATGTCAAAAAGCACCCGGATAAGGCAAAGCAAATACGGCAGTTCGTGGGGTATTACCTGCCTACAACAACAAAGCTTCTGCGCAATTACATGGAGCTTAACCGCCAAGCGGTAAAAGGCGAAAATATAATAGAATCCATGAAGAAGATCGAGGGGATCATGGACGGCATACTGTTTACATTCCGCCAGCAGCTAAACGATTTATACAGGGACAAGAATATTGATATCGCGGCGGATGTCGCGGTGATGGAAGGCATGATCAACCGGGCGGAACCGGAATAGAAAGGGAGATTTTTGATATGAACACAAATGAAAGCGCGGTCCCAAAGCTTACGCTCGATGATTTTTCCGAGGTAGAGGCGCTCGCCGCGCCTGTCCTGACTTTATCGGAGGAAAGCGAAGAAAGCGCCGCTTCCGCCGCGCCGCGCCCGCTTGATATGGAAGCAAGCCTTAACGAGGAAGAAAAGGCGCAGGTCCGCAGTTTTATCAGCCAAATAGATATCAGCAACTCTACACAGATGCTTCAATACGGCTCCGGCGCGCAAAAAAAGATGCTGGGCTTTTCGGAAAGCGCCCTCGCCGGTGTGCGCACAAAAGATATGGACGAGGTCGGTCAAATGGTCGGCAGCCTTGTTTCGCAGCTGCGCGGCTTTAATGCGGATGAGGAAGCCAAAGGCTTTATGGGCATCTTCAAGAAAAATACAAACAAGCTCCAGCAGTTTAAGATTAAATACGACAGCGTGGAAAAAAACGTGGACAAGATCACCGGCTCGCTTGAAGGGCATAAGATGGTGCTACTAAAGGACGTTGCAATGCTGGACAGGATGTACGACATGAACCTTGCCTACTACAAAGAGCTTACAATGTATATACTGGCGGGGCGCGAAAAGCTGACCGATGTTTTGAACACGGAGCTTCCCGCGCTCCAGGACAGGGCGCGTACAACAGGCAAGCCCGAGGACGCCCAGGCGGCAAACGACCTTGCCGACCGCTGTAACCGTTTTGACAAAAAGCTGCACGACCTTGAACTGACACGCAATATTTGCATCCAAATGGGCCCGCAGATACGGCTTGTGCAGGCAAACGACAGCGTGATGATCGAGAAAATCCAAAGCTCCATCGCCAACACAATACCTCTTTGGAAAAACCAGATGGTGCTTTCTTTGGGGCTTGCGCATTCCGCACAGGCGATACGCGCACAAAGGGCGGTCACGGATATCACAAATGACTTGCTCAAAAAGAACGCCGACCTTCTTAAAACCGGCACTGTAGAAGCCGCAAGGGAATCAGAAAGGGGCATTGTGGATATAGAAACGCTGCGGCATACGAACCAGTCGCTTATCGAAACGCTCGACGAGGTGCTTAGCATCCAGCAGGACGGCCGCGACAAACGCCGCGCCGCTGAGCATGAGCTTGTGAAGATAGAAACGGAGCTGAAGACAAAGCTGCTCGAGATTCGGGATGTGTCGCGCACGGGGTGATTGCTAAAAACAAACGCCGCTGTATACACAGCGGCGTTATCGTGTAAAATACTATGCCGGGACAAACCTGCCGGGGTTGATCTTAACGCCCGGGCCCATTGTGGTGGCAACCACGCAGCTGCGGACATACTGTCCCTTTGAGGCGGCGGGTTTTGCTTTTACAATAGCGTCCATCAGCGCGTCCAGGTTTTCCTGCAATTTATCTGTGCCGAATGAAACCTTGCCGATCGGGCAGTGGATGATATTGGTTTTGTCAAGGCGGTATTCGATCTTGCCTGCCTTTGCCTCGGTCACCGCCCTGCCGACTTCGGCGGCGGGTACGACTGTGCCTGCCTTGGGGTTAGGCATAAGCCCGCGGGGGCCAAGCACCCTGCCAAGGCGGCCGACTATACCCATCATGTCCTGGGACGCGATAACAACATCGAAATCCAGCCAGCCCTCGGTCTGGATTTTTTGCATCATATCCTCTGCGCCTACAAATTCCGCGCCGGCCTCTTTTGCAAGGTCTGCGGCCTCGTTGCGGGCAAACGCCAGCACGCGCACGGATTTGCCCGTGCCGTTAGGCAAAATAACCGCGCCGCGCACCTGCTGGTCGGCGTGGCGGGAATCCACGCCCAAGCGGACATGAAGCTCCACGGTTTCGTCAAACTTTGCCTTGGCGGTTTTTTGGCAGATATCCAATGCCTCTGCGGCTGTATGGAGCGCGTGCTTTTCAAATGTCTTTGCGCTCTCCTGATATTTTTTGCCGTATCTCATTACTGTGCAACCTCCAATCCCATAGACCTAGCGGTACCGGCGATCATGCGCATGGCGCTCTCGATATTGGCGGCGTTAAGATCGGCCATTTTCTGCTCCGCGATCTGCCTTACCTGCTCCATGCTCACCTTGCCTACTTTATCCTTGTTAGGTACACCGGACGCTTTTTCCAGCCCGGCGGCTTTTTTAAGCAGCACTGCGGCGGGGGGCGTTTTCGTGATAAAGCTGAAGGTACGGTCCGCGTATACGGTGATGACTACGGGGATGATAAGCCCCATGTCATTTTTTGTGCGCTCGTTAAAGTCTTTGGTAAACGCCATGATGTTTACCCCATGCTGACCCAGCGCCGGACCGACCGGGGGCGCGGGTGTTGCTTTCCCCGCGGGTATTTGCAGTTTTATATAGCCTATTACTTTTTGTGCCATTTATATCTCCCTTTACAAGTCGTTTATCTGCTGAGTGTTTCTACCTGGTCCAGCGCAAGCTCTACCAAAACGTCCTTGCCCATCATGGATACCATGACCCTGACAATGTCGTTTTCCGGCTCAATGGAATCTGCCACCCCGATAAAGCCGTCCAGATAGCCGTCTACAACCTTGAGGGAGTCGCCCACTTCAAAGTTAACGACGATCTCGCGCTTTTCTACGCCAAGCTTGGAAACCTCCGCGTCAGTGAGCGGCACCGGCTTGGAGCCCGGCCCGACAAAGCCCGTTACGCCGCGTATATTGCGCACGACATACCAGCTTTCGTCGGTCATTTCCATTTTCACCATGACATAACCGGGGAAAACCTTGCGCTCTACTTCTTTTTTCTTGCTGTCTTTTATTTCCACTACAGTTTCCGTGGGCACACGGACTTCGGTGATCAGCTCCTGCATCCCGCGGTTTTCCACCGCCTTCTCGATGCTGGACGCAACTTTATTCTCATACCCCGAATATGTGTGGATGACATACCATTTCAGATCCGGCATATAGCTCTACACTCCCAGGAACAGACGTATCAAGCTGGTAAGCCCTGTGTCGAAAAGACCGATTATTATTGCCATAATCGCCATGAACATAAGGACGATGCCGGTGTTGTTAATCGTCTGCTTTTTGGACGGCCAGACGACCCGCTTAAGCTCCCCGCGCATATCCCGCACGGATTTTTTAAGCTTTGCTATCAGGCCCGGTTTTTCTTTAGCCGCTTGTGCCAAAACGATCCCCTGCCTTCCTACTTTGTTTCCCGGTGAGACGTGTGCTTCCTGCAAAACTTGCAGTATTTGTTAAGCTCAAGCCTGTCGGGGTCGTTTTTTTTGTTTTTCATCGAATTGTAATTGCGCTGCTTGCACTCCGAGCAAGCTAGTGTGACCTTTACCCTCATACGGCACCTCCTATTATATTGGTGATTGCCTCCCTCAAAAGGCGGCGCGGGGACTGCGGTTTTGCGGTGTTTGCCCACGCAAAAAAATAAACCCTTTTTAGAGGTATAAACACTATAACATATTTTTACAGGCACGTCAACATAAATTTTTTGCGGTGTTGCGGTTATGTGCCGCAATATGGTATACTACACTTGGGCTGTTCGTATAACTTATACTAATCTTACCGATGGGGTGGTCATATGGACAACAGGCCAATCGGCGTGTTCGACTCCGGCGTGGGCGGGCTTACCGCAGTGCGGGAGCTGCGCAAAATCCTGCCCGGGGAGGATATCGTGTACTTCGGCGATACCGGGCGCGTGCCATACGGCAGCCGTTCAAAGCAGACGATTGTAAAATTCGCGGTGCAGAATATGCGCTACCTGCTTACCCATGACGTAAAAGTTATTTTGGCGGCGTGCGGGACTGTCTGCACCAATGTCACGGAAAAGGATATCGCGTCCGCCGGTATAGACGCGCCCTATCACGGCATTGTAATGCCGGCGACCCGCGCCGCCTGCGCGCAGAGCCAGGGCGGCAGGATCGGGGTCATGGCGACAATGGCGGCGATACGCTCGGGCGCGTACGGCAAGGCGCTCAGGACGATACAGCCAAGCGCGCAGCTTATCGGGAATGCCGCGCCGCTTCTCGTCCCCATTGTGGAAAACGGCATGACAGAGCCGGGCAACCCAATCACGCGGCAGGCTCTTGAGTATTACCTTGCGCCTTTTATCCGCGAAGAAGTTGATACGCTGATCCTCGGCTGTACACATTACCCGATTTTATACGACATGATAAACGAAGCGCTTGATTACAAGGTCAGCTTGGTAGACGCGGGGGCCGCCGCCGCGCATGAGCTGAAGGTAATGCTGTGGGAAAACGACCTGCTTGCGGCGCGCGAAAGCGGCTGTGCGCGGTATATTGTAACGGATACCGTCGATAATTTTGTCGCGGTGGCAAGGAACTTTTTATTCGAGGATATAGAAAGCTCCACTCAATATGTTGATATTGACGACCTGTAACTTTTTGGGGCGGAATGGGAAAATGAAAAAAGAAGCGCTGATAAGCATAAAAGGCATTTATGGCTGTGAAGGCGACTCGCCCGAGGTCATTGAGATGTTCACAACGGGCAGCTATTTCAAAAAAGGTGAAGCGTACCATATCTGCTACAACGAAAGCGAGGCCACGGGCTACGGGGACTGCCGTACAACGGTAATTGTCGAGGGCGGCACGGTCCGTGTGGAGCGTACAGGGGGCGCGGGGGTCGGGCTTGTCGTGCAAAAAGGCGTAAGGCACCAGAGCAGGTGCAATATGGGGTACGGCGACATGACAATCGGCGTGAGCGGCTCGTCGGTCACATCCACGCTGGGCGAGCGCGGCGGCAATGTGTCGTTTAGGTATTCGCTGGATATAAACTCGCTTTTGGCAAGCGAGAATGAGATGTATATTCATGTATATGAGCAGTAAAGGGGCTGTGTAAAGAAATGGACACAAACCAAACCGTATGTAAGGACCTAATCTACCGCGCGATGGAGGATGCACGTGAGCGCATAATTGCCGCTTTTGGGCGGGCGATGGACAGCGGCGCGCTTCCCGTCGCCGTTTTGCCGGATTTCACGGTAGAGATACCGGCGGATCCGTCTAACGGCGACATTGCCGCCAACGCGGCGATGGCGTGCGCGCGGGTTATGCGGAAAAAACCGCTTGATATAGCAGAGGCGGTTGTGGATGAGCTTTCGCTTGAAGGCAGCTTTTTTGTAAGGGCAGCGGCAAAGGCCCCGGGCTTTATAAATTTATTTTTCCGCCGCGAGTGGTTTTCGCGCGTCGTTTCCACCGTGCTTGAGCTTGGCGATATGTACGGACACACCAACTACGGCAACGGCGAAAAGGTGATGGTAGAGTTCGTTTCCGCCAACCCCACCGGACCTATGCACATGGGGAACGCCAGGGGCGGAGCTTTGGGCGACACGCTTGCAGGGGCGCTGGACGCCGCCGGTTACGACGTAACGCGCGAATTTTTTGTGAACGACGCGGGGAACCAGCTTGAGAAATTCGGCTATTCTCTTGAAGCGCGATATATGCAGCACTTTTTGGGCGAGGATGCCGTGCAGTTCCCTGAAGACGGCTATCAGGGCGAAGACATAAAAGATTACGCCGTGCAGTGCGCGGGGCGCTTCGGTGAGGAATTATTGGGCATGGACAGCGAAGACCGCCGAAAGGCGCTGCTTGGCTACTGCTTGCCCAGAAACATCCAGCGCATGGAGGATGACCTGCTAAAATACAGGGTCAATTATCAGATATGGTTTTATGAAAGCATTTTGCACGACAAAGGCACAATCGCGAAGGTCATATCCATCCTAAAAGAAAAAGGGCTTACCTGCGAGAAGGACGGGGCCGTTTGGTTTGAGGCTACAAAGCTCGGCGGCGAAAAGGACGAGGTGCTTGTCCGCCGCAACGGCCTGTACACTTACTTTGCGGTTGATATTGCCTACCACTACAACAAATTCGTGGAAAGGGGGTTCTCCACGGTCATCAATTTATGGGGCGCGGACCATCACGGCCAGGTTGCAAGGCTGAAAAACGCCGTATCCGCGCTTGGGGTGGAGAACACGAATTTTGAGCTTCTAATCTTCCAGTTCGTGAATATGGTGAAGGACGGGCTGCCATACCGCATGAGCAAGCGCACCGGCCGCGCAATTACGCTTGCGGACCTGCTTGACGAGATACCTGTCGATGCCGCGCGGTTCTTTTTCATACGGCAGGGGATGGGCGCGCCAATTGATTTTGACTTGGACCTGGCTGTCAGTCAAACGCCGGAAAACCCTGTTTACTACGTGCAGTATGCCCACGCGCGTATCTGCAGCATCATAAAAAAATTAAAAGAGGACGGCGTGGAAATACGCACAGCTTCCGCGCAGGAGCCGGGCCTGCTTTGTACGGCGGAGGAAACCGCGCTTATCCGCCTTCTGGCGCAGTACCCCGGCGAGATCATCAAGGCCGCTGTACGGCGCGACCCGTCAAGGCTTGCGCATTTCCTAACAGAGCTCGCCGGGCAGTTCCATAAATTCTACACAGCCTGCCATGTGCGCTGCGGGGACGAAAAACTCATGCAGGCGCGTATCGCCCTGTGCCTGGCGGCTAAGACGGTGTTTTACAACCTGCTCACACTGCTTAAAATCAGCGCGCCTGAATCTATGTGACACGCGCCAACGCAATCGGCCGCAAGCTTGTCATAATATACATCGAGCCGCATACAAGCACCGCGTCCCCGTCTTTGCAAAGGGAAACCGCGTGCGCAAAGGCATCCTCCGGGGTATCCCTGTAATGCACTTTACCGTGCATTGTGCGGCAGATTCCCGCAAGCTTTTCCGGCGGGAAGGCGCGCCGCCAGCCCGGCACAGTGGTGGCTGTGACGCTTTCCATCAGCGGCAGTATCTGCCCCAAAGAGGCGGGGACATCGGTTTTGTCGCTCATCATAGCTATTACGCCGTGGATTTTTCGGCTTTTTAAAAGCGGGAGCGTATCGGCGAGCGAGCGCAGTTTGTCAAAGTTATGCGCACTGTCCAAGATTACAGCAGGGCTGTCCCCGATGATTTCAAACCGTGCCGGGAATTTTACTTTTGCCATGCCGTCCGCGATGTTTTGCTTTGTCACCTTCATGGATGTATGCCCCAGCGCGCGGACTGCTTCCAGGGCGGTCAGCGCGTTGAGTACCTGATGCCCGCCTGCCAGCGGGATGTGTACAGGCATACCGCCCCAAATAATATCGGAACCGTGCGCGCCTGTTTTTACAATTTCGGCATCGGCGGGGATAAGGAGCGGGTTTCCCTCTTCGGCACAGCGTCCTTTAATAACAGCCAAAGCCTCCGGGCGCTGGCGCGGATAGCTTACCGTTACGCCGCCGCGCTTTATGATCCCGCATTTGTGCAGTGCGATCTCCCCGATTGTGTTGCCTAAATACTGCGAGTGGTCGATCCCGATTGACCCGATCACAGACACCAGCGGGGTACCGATAACATTCGTGGAGTCGTACAGCCCGCCCATGCCTACCTCCAGCACGGCAATATCGCATTGTTCGCGCCGGAAATGCTCGAACGCCATCGCGGCGACGAGTTCAAACATAGTGACAGGCAGGCCACGGCGGGACATTTCGTCGTAAAACGGGCGCGCCCACTGTACAAGGGCGGTTAGGTCATCCTGCGGGATCATTTCGCCCGAAACCTGTATGCGCTCCCTGAATTCCACGATATAGGGGGAGATGTACAGGCCGGTTTTATAACCGGCTTCGCACAATATATGGCTTAACATCGCGCAAATTGAGCCTTTGCCGCTTGTCCCCGCAACATGGATGAAGCGCAGGCGCTCATGCGGCCTGCCCATCATATCCAGCAGCGTTTCCATCCTGCCCGGCACTTTGCCGAAGGCCGGGATACTGTTTATAAAGCATAGTGCTTCATCGTATGTCATAGCTGTACCCCTTTATACTAATATCCGTTTAAGAAATAGACAAAAAATCGAGCAAAAGCTTTCGGTTATGGGTTTTGCGAAGATTTTTTGTCCTCATTTCTAACGGAGATTAGTATTACGCACAACAATGAGGATGCCAAGCGGCACCCCCATTATTTTTTGTTTTAAAAAAACTATTTACCGCTTACGGCTTCCTTAAGGGCTTTACCGGCCTTGAAAGCGGGGAGCTTGCTTGCGGGGATTGGCATTGGCTCTTTTGTGCGGGGGTTGATGCCGTTGCGCGCGGAGCGGTTCTTTACTTCAAATGTCCCGAAGCCGACAAGGGATACCCTGTCCCCCGCCACCAAGGTCTCGGTGATCGCGCTGATTACCGCGGATACCGCCTTTTCGCTGTCTTTTTTTGTGAGGTCGGACTTTTCAGCAACCGCGCTGATTAACTCTGCCTTTGTCATGTGTAACTACCTCCTGATATTATTATTTATTTGCGAAGCGTTCTATAAAACGCGCCGATGCTTTTGAGAGCGCGTCCTCGGGGTTCGTGCCGAAATGCCTTGCCAGATTTACCGCCGCAAAGAGCAGGCCGCCGATTTCATCGGATACCGCGTTACCGCTTTGCTCAACGGCATTTTCAAGCTTGTCCAGCCCGCCCCTGATGTCAGCTATGGCTTCCTCTCGGCTATCCCCGTAAAAACCCGATTTCGCCGCTTTGCTTTGGAGCTTGTCCGCCCGTATCAGCGCGGGCAGGGCGGAGGGTATGCTTCTAAGCGTGTCCGAGAAGGAGCTTTGGTTTTTTTCGGCCTGCTTAATGGCATCCCAGTTACGCAGGACATCATCGGGTGTCCTAACATCGCCGGCCGCTGTTTCATTTGCGGCATCCGGGAAAATATGCGGGTGGCGGCGGATCATTTTCTTGCAGACGCCGTCGCATACATCATCGAAGGTGAAGGTATTCTGCTCTGCTTCGATCTGCGTATGGAACAGCACCTGCAACAGCACATCGCCCAGCTCTTCGAGAAGCAGCGCATTGTCGCCGCTGTCGATCGCCTCCACAGCCTCGTAAGTTTCTTCGATGAAGTTGCGGCGGATGGACAGGTGCGTCTGCTCCTTGTCCCACGGGCAGCCGCCCGGGGAGCGCAGGAGCGCGACAATCTCCAGCAGGTCGCCTATGCCGTATTTTTCCTTTAGGGTAAACTGCATGATTAATCTTCCCGGATTTTTGATGCCGTAAAACAGAAACCTTACCTATCTTACCCTAAACAATTAAATAATTCAAGTATTTTTACAACTTTTTTCTTGAAATCGGGAAGAAATCGGGCTTTTTGTGAAATTTACATCAAAATATCTTATTTATTCACATATACCTGTAGTATTATGGGCTTTTGATATATGCGGTATACAGCAAAAAAGCGCTGGCTAAGCCAGCACTTTTTTGAGGATGTGGTGTTATTGCTCTTCTTCCGGGGCGGCCGGCTCCTCGTCGGCGTCCTTGGGTTTGGCGCGCGTTTCTTTTACGCTGCTGCTCTTGACTTCGGCGAGCAGGTCCTCAAGCTCGTCGAGCTTTTCGTTTAGCGCGTCGATCGCCTCCACCGCCAGCCCGACCGCGTCCTCACAGCTCTCGCCGCTTTTGCGGGATTCATAGACCAGCGCGCCCAGCTTTGTGTACGCCTTCTCGATGTCCCAGGCGACCGTCTTTGCCTTGTATTTCAGCTTGCCGTACTCCACCATCTCCGTGGTTTTTTTACCCGCTATATCCGCGGCCTGCCTTGCCTTTTCAATGAATTCGTCAAAGGCGTCTTCAAATTTGCCCATACATCAATCCCTCTTTCCTATTTTTTATGGCGCTGATGCCATTATACACGATATCACGCAAATTAGCATTTATATTTCGTAAAAAAATGGCGGCGTGCGATTAAAATTTGATTAAACCGTGCCCTTTACCCGATAAACTCCCGGAGCAGGCTGTCAGACGGGATCAAATTTGGGTCAATGGCAGGGAAGCGCCCGAGGGCTGTCAGCACGCGTTCCATCTGCGGGAACTCCTCAAAATCTTCTTCGCCGACAGTTGGGATGACCTCGCGCAAAAGGTGGTGCCACACACAGGCCTCGTAATCAATTGTGTTGTCGATTTTAAGGTCAACGTCGTCGCGGAAGGGGTCGATGTTCTTTTTCTCCCCGGCTACGACAGTGTCCCAGTACCGCAGAGTGTATACAGCGGGATAGTTGCGGAACTTAGAATCCCGCACCATACGGCGCAGAAGGCGGATATCCTTGGGGACGAGGACTTTTTCGTCGCCCTCCACGAATTTTGTGCGCACGCTGACATAGATCCGAAAGACTGTCTGGGGCGGTACGCTGGAAAGCACCATCGGGTTAAGCGCGTGGATGCCCTCCATGATCAGCACGTCGTTATCGCCCAGCTCTACATAATGGCTGCGGAGGCGCTGTTCCTGGCTGTTGAAATCGAATTGCGGGAACCAAGAATTGCCGCGGCGGGTAAGCTCGCTGAAGCTTTCATTGAGAAGGTCCAGGTCAAGGCAGTGGACAGATTCCATATCCGGGCTGCCGTTTGCAAGCTTTGGATAGTGCATCATGCCCTTGAAGAAATTGTCCATGGAAAGCACGCGCGCGCCGACACCTTGGTCGATCAGGCGTTGTTTGAGCTTGTGCGCCGTTGTTGTCTTGCCGGATGCCGACGGGCCGCACAGCAGGATATATTTATAGGGCCTTGTGGTTTCCTTGCCCTCGCGGATGGTGCCGGCGGCGCGGGCAACCTGGTTGTTGTAGTATTCTTCGGAGCGGCGCACTAAATCTTCAGGGTCATTTTCAGCCATGGCTGAAATGTCCGCTATATTTACGGCGGAGTATTTTTTCTCGTTGATTTCCCGCATAATCCCTCCAAATAAAATCTTTTAATCTCAGCTTTTCGCGCACACTGCTCTTCATACCTTGAGATGTATTCATATGGGTATTTAAAGTTATACACACGCTCTATGCGCCCGGGGGCGCACAGCTTTGTAACCGCGCCCGCCCCGACAGCCAAAACCGTACGGGTCTCCTCCATGATAAAAATATTATAGGGGCTTTCAAAGCCCGGTTTCGCAAAGCCTACGTTCTCCAGGTTCTGCCGCGTGCCCTTCTGCCGGTAGAGATAGAAAGGACGGTAGCCGTATGCAATTAGCTTACCGTGGGCGCGGGACACGGCGGGCTGAAGCCCAGGCAATTCCTCAAATGCGCTTTCTAGGCCGCGCAAATCGGATGAGCGCTTGACGGTAAGTGTATGAAGCGTGATATTTTCCGGCGAGAGCGCCAAAACCTCATCTATACTGCGGTCAAGCGCCGCGCCGCCGTCACCGGGCAACCCTGCGATAAGGTCCATGTTTATCCACCGGAAACCCGCTTCCCTTGCTTGAATAAACGCTTCTTTTACCCGGGCGGCGGTGTGGTCCCTGCCGATCGCCGCAAGGACCGTATCGTCCATGGTCTGCGGGTTTACGCAGATACGGTTCACCGCGTTTTCGCGCAGGGTTTTCAGCTTTTCAGGGGTGATGGCATCGGGGCGGCCTGCTTCAACCGTAAATTCCGTCAGGCAGGACAAGTCGAAGGCGCCGCGTATTGTTCGGAGAAGTAAGTTTAGCTCCCCCGCCTCCAAAACAGCGGGAGTCCCGCCGCCGATGTAAACATCGCGCAGTTTTAGCTGTAAATCAGCCGCGATTTGCGCGGTAAGAAGAATTTCATCCTTTAACAGGCGCACATAATCCGGGATCAGCTTTGCGCAGCGATGAACTTCATGTGATACAAAGGAGCAGTAAAGACAGCGGCTCGGGCAAAACGGGATTGAAACATACAGGCTGAAATCCCGCGGCAGGTTATCCGCCAGGATCGGGGCTTGAATATCCGCGACAGAAAGTGCCAGCTCGGTTTTATCGGGGAGCGCGAGGTAATCGTTTTGTAATCTTTGTGACGCGCCTTCACGCGTAAGGCCGCATTCCATCCAGCCGCGCAGAAGGCGGACAGGCCGCACGCCTGTCAGTATGCCCCACGGCGGGCGGATGCCTGTACTTTTTACAAGGATGCCGAAAAGCAAAACGGCAAGTACACGCTCGCGCTCATCCACGGGGGCACCCCCGGGCAGGCAGGCACTGTCGCTGTAAAAACTGCCGCCCAAGCGCAGTGACGTAAACAGCCGCAGCTTCCCGCCATCGTCCGAAACCGAAGCTACAGCGGTTTTCTCGGCGCCTTTGTCCGATGCTTCCACGGCTATTTTTGCCCCGGGGAAGAACAGCCTGACTACACATTCCATTTCATACACGAAGCTATGGCCGGATACAACCAGTATCATTAGACTTTGCCGGAAAGATAGGGGTTGTTTGCGCGTTCGTAATCCAAGGTGGAAAATTCGCCGTGGCCGGGGTAGACGACATAATCTCCCTGTAAAGCGGCAAGCTTTGCAAGGGAGAACCGCAGTATATTATAATCGCCGCCGTATAAATCCGTGCGTCCTACATCCTC
Source organism: Oscillospiraceae bacterium (assembly GCA_009776345.1). Taxonomy (GTDB): domain Bacteria; phylum Bacillota; class Clostridia; order Oscillospirales; family Ruminococcaceae; genus WRAV01. The sequence continues at coordinate 13,939 of WRLS01000014.1, forward strand.
CCGAAACAGCGTATCGCCGGTGAAAAGGGCGTCGCCGCAAAGATACGCCACGCCGCCTTTTGTATGGCCGGGGACGCTTATAACCCGAAATTCCAGGCCGTCAGCAGACAGGATATCCCCTTCTGTAGCGTTGGACGCACTGCCGATCAGAAACTCCGCGTCATCGCCGTAGCGGAATACAGCCAGGCTTTTTTGGCTGTCGCTCAACATTTCAAGGTCGTCCGCGCCGATTTTAAGCCCTGCCTCCGGGAACAGCGACATAAGCTTTTTCACACCGCCGATATGGTCGTGGTGGCCATGTGTCAGCAGGATGAATTTTGGGGAAAGGCCGTTTTCCTCTACAATGCCCGCGATTTTATCGGGCTGTGCGCCGGGGTCGATTATTACGCAGCTGTCATTTTCTGCCGCGATAATATAACAGTTCGTGCCGAGCAGCCCCACAGCAAGATGTATGATTTTCATACTGCAACCCCCTAGTAACTATATTCCCGCAAGTTTTGGTTCTGTCGGCATTGCCAAGGAGCAGAACCTGGCAAGCTCCTGCGTGATCAAGCTTTGCCCTTCTGTATTGGGGTGGATGCCGTCCTCGCACAGGTATCGCCCGATATGCCTGTGCTTTAAAAATACGCCGCGCAGGTCAACGAGCATTGCGCCGGTATTTTCCGCGATTTCTTCAACGGTGCGCGAATAGTTTTCCTGATAGCGATAAATCGTGTTGACGCCCTCCAGCCAGCGCAGGATGTTTTCTTTATTGAGGCCCTTGCTCAGCCAGTCAAAATAACGCTGCGGCTCCAGCGGCGGCAGGTTCGCAACGATGGGGCGGATGCCTTTATCGCTGATTTTCTTGATAAGCTCGGTATATATTGCGGTAAATTTGCCGATTGGCGTGTTAGGCTCATGTGCCGCGTCCGGGTTTTCGGAGATGGACTGCCACTTGAAATCGCAGTCGTTGCCGCCGTAATCCATCAAGATTGCGGTACAGCCCTTCGTTTCGCTTAGGAATTTGTCCAGCATGGCCTTGCCTTTAGTGACCGTACAGCCGAATTTAGAGTGGTTGGTGATGCAAAGCGAAAACGCGTCACTGAGCATACCGATATCAATATTATTATTGATATGATAGCGCTTGCTCTGCGGGTTTACTTGGATGCCTTTTAATATGGAATCGCCGAAAACCTCAATTTTGCGTATTATCTTCATGTGTGCGTTATCCTTTCGCCGCGCCGTAACCGGCGGGCATGATCTCTTCGCTGTCCAGTATTATAGTTACCGGACCGTCGTTGGTCAAGCTGACATCCATATGCGCGCCGAACTCCCCGGTTTCCACGCGCTTTACCCCGGCAAATTCCAGCGCGCGGGCAAAATTCTCATACAGGGGCAAAGCGGTTTCGGGGCGGGCGGCTTCGATGAAGGAAGGGCGGCGGCCCTTGCGGCTGTTCGCGTAAAGCGTGAAGTTTGAGATCACCAGGGCATCCCCGCCGATATCAAGCAAAGACAGGTTCATGTTTTCGTCCGCGTCATCGAAAATACGCAGGTTTGCGGTTTTCTCTGCCATGAACGATGATATGCCCTCGGTATCGCCGCCGCAAATGCCAAGCAGGACCAGCAGGCCGCCGCCGATCCCCCGCTTCTCACAGCCGTCTATCAGTACATCCGCCGACGATACGCGCTGCAGGATAATTTTCATAGAAGCACTTCCCATTTTATTCATATATATTGTACCATAAAATTTATCCTGTGTCCACAGCAATGAAAAGGCAGCGAATCTAATTTCTATACGGGTTTCGCAGTTGGAATAAAAATAATGTGCTGTAGGGACGCACACCCGGGCGTCCCGCGCTCTTACCCCTTCGTGCGCGAAGGGGGTGCCGACCGCAGTCGGCGGGGGTTGTCCCAATAAATCGATGCCAAAAGTCAACCTCCGGCACTTCAAAGAGGGGGCCTTTGGCACGCAGGTAACGGCAGTTTTGAAAAAATGATTTTCCCGTAAAAAAAGCTTGACAGGCAAGCGGTAATATGGTAGAATGATTTCTGTTAACAGCAAAGGCGCTGTGGATTTCGTATCCGCAGCGCCTTTGTTTTTTTCCGGTTCTCCCGGGGGACCGGAATATCAACAAAGAAAAGAGGTATCACCATGAAAAAAGACATTAAATCGGTAATCCCCGGATTCTACACCGTAGACGACGCGCTGGGGTTCAATGAAGCCACGACAAAAGAAATGCAGTATAAGCACATGAACAAAACAAGGGCGGAGATGTGCAGCAGCAAGTATTTTGTGAAAGCGGACGACTTCAAATTCTATGACGAAAACGGCGTTGAGCATATCGACATGATTTCCGCGGTGGGGGTTTGCTCGGCGGGTAACAATAACCGCTACATATGGGGCGAAATATGCAAGGTTGTGGATTCCGGGCAGTTTACAATGGGCGTGGTATCTTTGCATAACGTGCCGGCGGCGTTCGCGGCGAACATGGCAAGGCTTTCCCCCGGCGGGCAGCTGACCAAAATGGCGACGGCAACCGGCGGCGCGGAAGCCATCGAAAACGCCCTGAAGCTCGTTAAGCTTGCAACAAGGGATAAGCCGCATCTCACGCATATCCTCTCGTGCGAGGGCGCGTTTCACGGCAAAACTACCGGCGCGGTAACAGTGGGAGGCAAAGATTTATGGCGCCAATGGGTTACCGGCTTGCCGACAGCCGCCCATGACTACGTGCCGTTCGGCGATGCCGCCGCGCTGGAAGCCGCACTGAAAAAAGGGATTTATAAAGCGTTCTTCTTTGAGCCTATTCAGGGTGAGAACGGCATAAAGGTCCCGCCTGCGGGATATTACAAAAAAATCCGCGAGCTGTGCGATAAATACGATTGCCTGATGGTGGACGACGAGATTCAGGCGGGCACGGGAAGAACCGGCAAGCTCTGGTGCATCGAATGGGAGGATGTTGTCCCCGACGTTCTGGTGTTTGCCAAGGGGGTTTCCGGCGGATTGATTCCCTTCGCGGGCATCCTTGCCAAGTAAGAAATCTTCAACGCCGCGTATCTGTCGCCCGAAACATGCTTCCATCACACTGCCACCTATCAGGATAACCACCTGTGCGCAGCCGCCGGAAACGCAACCCTCCAGTGGATTTATGAGAATGACATGCTCGATCAGGTCAAAGCCAAGGGTGAATATCTGATCGGCGGGCTTAACAAGCTTTGGAAGAAATACCCGGATATCATCACCGAGATTCGCGGGCGCGGCCTGATGGTCGGCATCGAGCTTGCCATGATACCCGAAGACAAAGCGGAGAAAGTAGGAGTGCCGTTCTACGGCCTTTTGGTTGAAAGCATCCTAATCAACGATTACCATATTCAGATACTGCATACGGTGAACAACTCGGCGACATTCCGCTTCCTGCCTCCGTTTACCATTACAACGGAATATCTTGACAAGGCTGTAAACGCGTTGGAAAACGCAATCAAGAAAGCGGTTGAGCTGGTTGGTTGAGAGGTGTCAAAAAATGAAAATTCCCGAAATGTTCGCAAGCCGTGTGTTCAGCGATGCAGTCATGCGCGAACGACTCCCCAAGGATATCTACAAGGCGCTTAGAAAAACAATGACACGGGGCACGCATTTGGAGCTGGAGGTCGCGAATGTGGTTGCCAGCGCCATGAAGGATTGGGCGGTGGATAAGGGAGCTACCCACTTCACCCACTGGTTCCAGCCGATGACCGGCACAACGGCTGAAAAGCACGACAGCTTCATCTCGCCCACAGGCGACGGCAGGGTCATCATGGAGTTCTCCGGCAAGGAGCTTGTGCGCGGCGAGCCGGATGCGTCCAGCTTCCCCTCCGGCGGGTTGCGCTGCACCTTTGAAGCCAGGGGATATACCGTGTGGGATGTTACATCATACGCATTTATCAAGGATGGCACATTGTATATACCCACTGCATTTTGCGCATACAGCGGCGAGGCGCTGGATAAAAAAACGCCGCTGCTGCGCTCCATGGAGGCCATCGACATACAGGCGCGGCGTATCCTGAAACTCTTCGGTAAGGATTCTGTCCGCAGTGTCAGCACGACTGTCGGTCCGGAGCAGGAATACTTTCTAATAGACAAGGAGATGTTTCTAAAACGCCCCGACCTGATCTATACCGGCAGGACATTATTCGGCGCGCGCCCGCCAAAGGGGCAGGAGCTTGACGACCATTATTTCGGCGTGCTAAAACAGAGGGTTGCCGCTTTTATGAAAGAGCTGGAGGAAGAGCTTTGGAAGCTGGGTGTATACGCCAAGACCAAGCACAACGAGGTCGCGCCCGCGCAGCACGAGCTTGCCCCGGTTTTCACCACCACCAATATTGCAAGCGACCATAACCAGCTAACCATGGAGCTGATGAAAAGCATCGCTGATAAACACGGGCTTGCCTGCCTGCTCCACGAAAAGCCGTTCGCCGGTGTAAACGGCAGCGGAAAGCATAATAACTGGTCAATTTCCACAGATACGGGCGCGAACCTGCTTGAGCCGGGCGAAACGCCGTATGACAACGCGCAGTTCTTGTTGTTCCTGGTTGCTGTCATCAAGGCGGTGGATGATTACCAGGATTTGCTGCGGATCTCGGTGGCAAGCGCCGGCAACGACCACAGGCTGGGCGCGCATGAAGCTCCCCCCGCGATTGTCTCGATGTTTCTCGGCGAAGAGCTTACCGGCATACTCGAAGCGCTTGAATCCGGTGCGGCATATCAAAACGGCGAAAAGCATCAGATGGAAATCGGCGTGACTGCACTGCCGCACTTCCCCAAGGATTCCACAGACCGCAACCGCACGTCGCCTTTTGCGTTTACAGGCAACAAATTCGAGTTCCGTATGCTGGGTTCTGCATTTTCTGTCGCCGGACCGAATATTGTGCTCAACTCTGCGGTAGCGGAGGTCCTGCGCCGATTCGCGGATGAATTGGAATCATCCAAGGATTTCACCCGCGATCTCGCGGCGTTGATCAAAAAGACATTTACCGCGCATAAACGCATCATCTTTAACGGCAACAACTATTCGGAGCAGTGGATGGCAGAGGCTTCAAATCGCGGGCTGTCAAACCTCAAAACCACCGTGGATGCTCTTCCCGAGTTCATTTGCGCAAAAAGTATTGAGCTTTTTACAAAGCACAATGTTTTCTCCGAGGGCGAGATCCATTCCCGCTATGAGATCCTGCTGGAAAACTATTGCAAGACCTTGCATATCGAGGCGCTCACAATGTCGGATATCGCAAGGGTGCAGATCACCCCCGCGTGCATCGCCTATCAAAACGAGATAGCAGCACTTCTCACGAGTAAAAAATCACTGGGGGGAGAATATGATTCCTCGCTTGAGGGGTATTTGTTCGGGAGGATCTCGAAGCTTTCGGGTTGTATGCTCAAGAAAATGCAAAGCCTTGAAGCTTTGATTGTCCAGAGCAAGGAAGAGCAGGATGTTCTCAAGAGCGCGGTTTTCTACCGTGATCGGCTTTTCCCCGCCATGTCGGAGCTGCGGCTGGCGGTGGATGAGCTGGAAACGCTTGTCGCCAAGAAGCACTGGCCGCTGCCCAGCTACTCTGATTTGCTGCACAGCGTGGTGTAGCTGCTTGATAAAAGCATGAATCATTCCAGAAGCTATCCCCCTATTTATAAACGACTTCCCACGTTGATTCGTCCGATTCGTCGCCGCTCCAAAATATAACTATTTCGCTGTATTTGCCGCACTCGTGGTACAACGGAGAAAGCGCGTAATGATCGCAAGAAAACCTTTCCTTAGGCGCGGCTAACATTTCTTCAATAGCGAGCCAAAAATACTCGCCCTCATCATTATCGGCAATCAGTTTACCGCTGTATTCTGTTGTCTTGTACATGAAGCATACATACCGCTCATCGTTTTCGCGGTTAATCCAATGAAGAACGCCGCAAAGTTGAAGGTCTGATATATCAAGCCCCGTTTCCTCTTTGACCTCCCGCACAGCGCAGTCATACATACTTTCTCCATGCTCAACATGACCGCCGGGGAAACTCCACCCCGGATATTTTTGCTTGCGGTTTTGAATAACAACCTCTTTTGTATCGGGGTTCTGTATCATTATGTTGGTTACCATTTCGACATTCATATCACATTTTTCTCCCCATATACAGTTGGAATAACCAATCTTGTTTGCATTTCCCACCATGCTTATATATGACATCTCTGATACCCGTATACAGGGCCGCCTTATTGCTATCCGGTAAGTTGCGATGATCGGACATTGTTTCGAGCAGGGCAATATACTCATCCGCACTGTATGTAAGCGTAACATCATAGAACTTCATTGCAATATCGGTAAATCCGTATTGCTCCATGTCGGAAAACCCGTAGCCGTGGTTTATGCCGAAAGGCGATGATAATACGTCACGAGTTTTCGGGGATGATGATTTGTTTTTCGGATAGATGCTGAGGTAATATTTTTCGTAATATTCTTCGGCTTCTTTGTATGGTTCGTTTCCATTTATGAGATTATTGCGGAACAATGCGAATGTGCCGCCGCGCTTTAACAGACGGCAGGCCTTGGGGCATCCGATTTGGGCATCTACCCAATGAAAAGCAGAAGCGGCATATACCAAGTCATAATTGTTTTCCGGTAGAACGACGTTCTCAAAGTCGGATACAATTACATTGAAATAGCTATTATCTTTGAATTTATCTTTGATGAATGCCGCCATGTTCGCACTCATCTCAACGGCTGTAACTTCGTAACCCGCTTTGAGCATAGGAGCGGTCGCTTTTCCTGTCCCCGCGCCTATTTCAAGAGCATTTTTATGTCCCGCTCCCAAATATTCAAATATGTCCGCAAATAGTTCGTCGGGATAATTCCAACGCGCTTTATCGTAATTTACTACGATATCATCAAAATGTACCCTGTTTTCGCGTTCCCACCCTGTTTTTATATTATTGGGTAAAGTGTAAACGTAATACGCCAAATTAAAAACACGCTTTACGCCCATTTTCTTTTCTCCAACGCAGATAAACCCATTACGCTCATATACTATTCGTTGTTTGGGGCGCATAGCATCACAGTCAAGGCGCAGAGTCGGTATTTTCCGTGTAACACACTCGTTTTTGGCAAAGTCAATCAAAGAATCGGCAACGCCTGACTTTCGAGCGGCTTTTATCACGGCTAACTTGTGAATAAACAGTGCTTCACCTTTTTGCACATCCGGCCAGAAAAATGGGTCGTAATCTATCAACGCCATACATCCGGCAGGTATGTCGTCCGCGTAGGCGATATAAAAATCGCCGATTTTATAATTTTTTGAAAGCGCATCCCATGTGATTTCGGT
>WRLS01000015.1 GCA_009776345.1 Oscillospiraceae bacterium
TCCCTGACCCTGTCGGCTGATAAATAAAAATCGGATGCGCCGCCTTCTCCATGAGCCGCGTAGCCTATCACGCAGACCGTGCCGATTGACTGCTCTACAGACCGGATGCCGTAGCCTAAATAATCCAGGACCTGCGTGTTTTCGGGATCCGCCGGCGACGCGGTTTCCGCTTCAAAGAGCATTTCCTGGTCAAGGCGCAGGAACAGGTAATCCGCGCCCATGGAAACCTCCATCATCGCGCCTGCGCCGCTGCTGTCGATATACCTGTGCATAAACTCATAGACTTCGGAAAGCCCGCGTACAACGCCCTGCTGTGACTGTTCGGCGGCGGTGGGGCTTTGCGGCCTTGCCTGTGCGTAAACGATAAACTCGCCGGAACTGTTTCCCCGAAGCGCCCCGGACAAAAGCCCGGACTGCGCTTTGTCCATAGACGAAAGCGCGTACATCAGCACAAAGAAAGAAAGCAAAAGCGTTATAACATTGGCGTAGGGTTCCATCCACGCGCCGACGTTTACAGCGGCGGGGATATTTTTTTTGCGCCTAATCATGCACTGTCCTCAGTTTCAAGATGGCGGCGGAGTTCTGTTGGCAGGTAAGCGACAAGCCGCTCGAAGGTATTGTGCGGGTTTTCGCCGGACTGGATGGAGATTACGCCCTCCGCGATAATTTCCTTGCATAAAATCTCTCTCGCGTGTACCGCGCGGAGCTGGCTTGCGATTGGGATGAATATAAGGTTCGCCAGCACGATGCCGTAAAAGGTAGCTGCCAGCGCCGAAACCATCCCGCCTGAAAGCGCCGCCGCCCCGCCCGCGTCCGCGATGTTCACGGAGCTTAGCATATTTACAAGCCCCGCGACTGTGCCGATAATCCCGAAACCCGGGGCGAGCGCCGCGCCTTTGTCGTAAATGGCGGCCTGCGCCTCGTGGCGCGTGTCGATGTTCGCAAGCTCTGCTTCTATCTGCGCGCGGAGCTTTTCCGGCGACAGTGCATCCACAACCATCATGACGGAGGAGCTAAGAAACACGTCATCCTCGAAGCCGCCTTCGGCAAGCGCGTCCTCTAAGGCAAGCAGGCCTTTTTTCCGCGCCTGGCGGGAAAGGTCCGCCATTACCTCTATATAGTATGCCGGATCGGGCGCTTCTCTTGCAATCACACGGAAATGCGACGGGATTTTTGATATAAGCGATAATGGATGCGAAGCCGCAAGGGCACAAAACGTGCCCAAAACCGTGATAAAAAGCCCGGGGATATTGAGGAAGGCGCGAAGCTGTGTAAAACTAACGCCGCCGTCGCCCGCGCTGATGCCGAAAAGCAAAACGAGGACACCTGCCGCAATACCAAACAGTAGGCTCAAAAATCGTCACCTTCCGGCTCGGTTGGCCGGCGGTTAGGGTCCACCGGCGTGGTCTTTACGGCCATGCGCAGCAGGCCCTCGTAAAGCGACTGCCGATAGGCGACCGTAAGGCGGATCACTTCCTCCGGCGGCTCCATTACGATGATGAGCTTGCCGTTGCGCAGCGTGACGACCGTGTCCGGTGTGGCTTCCACGGTTTCGATAAGCTCGCAGTTCAGGACGAATTTTTTCTTGTTCAGCTTAGTCAGTTCAATCATTGCCGCACCCCATGTCTGTGCCGGAGCCGCCCCGCCGGTTACGGCGGGACGGTCCCGGTGTTAAATCAATACTAATATCCGTTTAAGAAATAGACAAAAAATCGAGCAAAAGCTTTCGGTTATGGGTTTTGCGAAGATTTTTTGTCCTCATTTCTAACGGAGATTAGTATTTATTACCGCTTCATGTTCACAAGCTCCTGAAGCATTTCGTCGGAAACGGTGACGATCCTTGTATTTGCCTGGAAGCCGCGCTGTGTGGTGATCATATCGGTGAACTGCTGGGAGATCTCCACGTTGGACATTTCCAAGTAGCCCGCCATTGTCGCGCCGGAGCCGTTGGTGTCGGCTGTGGTGTAGCGCGGGTCACCGGAGCTTGCGCTGGTGGAGTAGAAGCTGCCGCCGACTTGGCTTAAACCGTCCTGGTTGGTGAAGGTGGCGATTGCCAGCTTACCGAGGAAGATCGGGCGGTTTTTGGGGATTATATTGCCTTCGTAGACTAAATCCTCGAGCGTGATGCCCATGATCGAGCCGTCGCTTGCAATAGAAATGCTTGTAACCGCGTCGTAGATATTTTTGGTGGTCATGCCGGTGAGCGGGTCCCAGATACCTGCCGCGGGATAGCCTTCGTCGCCGGGGCCTATTGTGATTGTCCAGCCCGCGTGGTCAACTGCGATGTAGCTGGGGTGGCCCTTTGCGTCGGCGGGCATACCGTTGCCGGTTTCGTAGGAGCTTACCCATCCGCTGCCGTCCGGCTGGGGCATGAAGAAATCATAGAGCTGCTGGTACAGACCGGTCGCGGAGTTATAGCCGCGCGCTTCCATTAGGTTGGAGATGTTGGTAAGCACGTTGTCCTGCCCGCTGACTGTTTCCCAGTCGTTCCTGCCCCACTGGCCGGGGAGGTCGATATTGTGCAGCTCCAAAATATCCTCTAGCCATCTGATAAGCTGCATCTGCTGGTTATTCGCGCTGTTCATCGCGTTTTCGTAGGCGGTGAGGGCAAGGCTATAGGCTTCCGCCGCATCGTTGAAGGTTTCAAATACACTGTTCGCGTCAGGAGGGTTTGCCGCGCCGGGGACTGCGTTTGTAGGGGCGTGGCCGCCGCCTTCCATAAGACCGTTAAGATAAGTGCTGGTAAGAGTAGTCGCGGGTGGAATGATAGTAATCGCAGGCATCGCATCTGCCGTGTCGGCGAAAAGCGCTTCGCGTGAATTCCACAGTGACTGGAAGGCAATCCGTGCGTCTACATCGGCCGTTACCATCGCGATGTTGGCGGCAGCCTGTTCCTGCAGGGCGTTGTTGCGCTGTGTAGTGGCGTTGTCGATATTGCCCTGTACCCTTTCAATCGCATCATTGTATGCGCTGAATACGGTATTCGCAATGCCTATTTCTTCCGGTGTATAGGGTCCGCCTACGCCGTTTCGGATATCATCTACGTTAGAAGTGCCGATGACATAAGCATCGCGTTGAGCTAAAAGAGTCGCGATTATAGCGGGTACCCCGGGAGGAGGCACACTGCCGGTAAGGCTGTTAACCACATTCTCAAATACCTGCACTCTAATATCCGCACGGATGATATCCGCGTTGGCGTTGTCCAGCACATTCATCGCGCGCTGGTATTCGGCGAGGTCGCGGTTGTAGTTGCCGCTGAGTATCTCGAATTCCGGGCGCAGTGAATTGATCACGTTTTCAGCCGCGCGGTAAGGCGTAAGCACAGCAGGGTCGATCGCGGCGTCTTTGCGCGCCGTTATAAATTCTTCAAAGGTCATCGGCCATACGCCGCCGTTGTAGTCCGCCGGCCATTCCGGGTCTTTGCCCCAAAGCGCGGCGTGTTCTGCGTTGTAGTTGGCGTGCGGCGCGGGCAGGAAGGGGTATGCGCCGGGGTTTACGTTTTCCTGCGGCAGCAGCCTGCCGACCTGGGTGTCCTTCATCTCGATTTTCTGCAGCGACGCGCCGGGGAAGAAACCGTCGCCGGTTGCGGCGGCCTCGCCTGTCAAGTAGCCCTGGCCGCTCAGCGGTACGCCCATTACAAAGTTACCGGCGTGGTCTACCAGGTATCCGCCGATCACGGAAAAGTTGCCCATGCGCGAATATAAGTTCCTGCCGCTTGCGTCCTGTACCACAAAGAATCCGTCGCCGTCGATATATGCATCGTGCGGGCGGCCTGTGTACGCGCCGCCGCCGTTGGTCATAAGAATGTCGATAGTCGCGAGTTTCGCGCCGTAGCCGATTTGCGTGGGGTTCATACCGCCGCGCACGCTGTCCGTCATCCTGCCGGAGTTAATCGTCTGGTAGTATACATCGCTGAAGGTCGCGCGGCTGGATTTAAAGCCGTAGGTGTTTACATTGGCGATGTTGTTACCGATAACGTCCATCTTGGTCTGATGCGTGCGCAGCCCCGCAACGGCGGAGGAAAGGGATCTCATCATAGTAAAAATTCCATCCTTTCAAAGTACGGGTGCGGTTTGGGCCCCCGCAGTCTGTCGGGGTGCCCGAAGGCTTCCTTGAAAGGTCCGGCCTTATAGTATAACCGCTCCGTTAATATTAGTGAATACATTTTCTTGGGCGTCGCTGCCGTCCACTACCGTGACGACTGTTTTGCTCGGGACATTTACGATAAACGCCGCGTTGTTCATGAATACCAGCGTATCCGTCACGCCCTTGTCCCCTGCTTTGTCAACAGCCTTTTCCATGCGCCGGATGTCGTGTGCGGAAAGCTCTATCCCGCGCTGCCCGACCCTGTTCATCGCGTGCTTGGAAAGCGTAAGCTGTTTTTCTGCCTGTTTTTGCTGTACCGCCCGCCCCAGCACCTCCCGGAAGCTCGCAGTGCTGTTTCCTGTAACCTGCGGTTTCGGGACCTGTTTCGCGTTAGGGTTCCCGGTGATGATCGGGGTTGGCGGAAGGCGGAAGTCGCTCATCTGTACCATCCTTCCTTGGGTTTTTTGTACTAGGCGATTCCTTCGCCCGTCATAGCTCTACGAATATCGCCGGTGGGTCTTCGCCTTGGGTTTGGTAAGTTTCCAGCGTCAGCGGCCTGTCGCTTACTTTCAGGATATCGCTGTAGTTGAAGTACCTGTTGTTGACCAGCACCTGGTTCCTGCCGTCTATGAACGCCGCCCTTGCCACCAGCCCGAATATAAGCTCGGATAGCCCTTCTTCGCCGGTTTCCGCTTGGATCGCGACATATCTGTTGACGACTGACCTTGCCTGGTCCGCGGGCGGCCTAATTTCCTTGTCCGCGATTTCCATGACGGTGTGAAGCTCGTACTCCTTGCCGTTTACCACTACACGGGGCTGGCCCTGCGCGAAGGTTACGCGCTCTACCTGGCCGTATACGGTTTCCATGCGCCGTGACATGGGGTCGATGCTGGAGATGATTACGTGCTTGCCGGTATAGGACACCGCGTAGGCGGAAAGCGTGTATTCGGTGAGCGTGTTCATCGCCTGGAGAGAAGAAAACTGCGCCATCTGCGCGATGAATTCCGTATCGCTTACCGGGTTCATCATATCCTGGTTGGCAAGCTGTGCCGCCAGAATTTGCAGGAAGTCGTTCATGCCAAGCTCACTGCCGCCGGATGTGCGCGGTTTGGTTTGCCCGAGCGCGCGGAGGCGGTCGTCTTCTTGCGTGATGATTTGCTGGTTGCGGTTTGGGTTGCCGTAAAGCCCGTTGATTGTTGACATTCGCGGACCTCCTTTACACAGAATAATTAAGGATCCTTGCGCCTACCTGTAAAACTACGGGAGCGGGGGCTTCCTCGTCTTCGCCGGTCAGGTTTAAGCCGTGCCTTTGCTGCCCGCTGCCGTTTTGCCTGCCGTCTTCGCCTTGGTTTTGCCGGAACGCGTACTCTGCCGTGTCCTGTGCGCGCGCGGTTTCCGTAACTACCTGCACGGATGTGACGCTTGGGTGGTTTTCCCGAAGCGAGAATACAAGCTGGTCCAGGTGGCGCGCAAGCATAGCGTGCGTCCTTTCGGTTGTGATGATTTGGATTACCAGCTTTCCGCCTTCCAAAACCATCTTGATGTCGATTTTCCCGAGGACTGCGGGCTGAAGCTGCATACGGAATTCCATCTTGCCCTGCTCGATGTGGCGGATTATTTCTGTTTCGATCTGCTGTGCCACTGTCGGCATACCGCCGCTTTCCGGTTTTTGCCGCACGATTTCTGTCCTTGTAACCGGTGCCGCCGCCGTTAAAACAACCTGCTCTTCGGGGGCTTTGGGCTTTTCTGCCCCGGGGGCTATCTGCGGGATGTGGGTTTCGTGGCTTCTGCCCGCATGATGCATTCTGCCGCCGAATACGCGCGGATGGGTGATTTCCGGGTTTTCTTCCCTTCGCGCTTCCCTTGCTTCGGAAAGCTGCTGTCTTAGCTCGCGGACAGCTTCCCTGATTGAACTGCGCATACGCCCGTCGCCTTGATTACGTATCCTGCCTGTGTTTTCCGGCCTTTGCCGTCCGCCCCTGCCGATAATTTCGTCTTCATTTTCCTGCTCGGGCAGTGGTAAAGCTTCGTCCGTGTTTTCGGTTGTAATGCCGGATGACGCGGAGATTATGCTTTCTTCGGCCTGTACAGCGGACAGCGAAACAATGATGCCGTTATCGCCGGGTTGCCCTGCCGTAAAGTTTTGCGCCGATTGTGTCTGTGCGGTGCTTTCGGTGCCGGGCGGCTGTGTTTGCGGGGCGGTTTCGGCGGTGTTTTGCGGCGGGGAAACTTCTGTGGATGCCGATGCCGTGTAAGTGCCTGTAACCGTTTCCTGCGCCGTGGTTGTTTCCTGTCGGTCTGACTGCGCGGTGACGCCCGTTTGCGGTGAAGCGTTTTGAACTTGGGCGGTCTGCGTTTCCGGTTCGGTTTCAGTTTCGGGCGGCATAGCCGTTAAATACACGGTGTTTGACGTTTTCACAGCCTCGGCTGTCTGAACCGGGGGCGCGTCACTTGCCTGTGAGGAAACCGTTTCCGCGGGGACCTGCATCGGGGCTTCGATTAAAACTGCTGCCATAACCGATGAGATTATCGCGGCGGACCCTGCGGCTAAGTCGCTTTCCTGTTCTTTATCGGCAGCGGCGGGTTTTTCGGGGGCCTGCGCACCCGCGGTTTTTTCGCCGCCGGATACGCCTGTGCCGGTCTCGCCGGATTTTTCCGATGCCGTGCCGGTTTCGGAAAGCTTTTCCGCAAGCACGGACCCAAACGATTTTTCAGGGGGCTGTGCCGTGTTCTTTTCTGCGGTGTAGGCAGTAGTTTGCGGGAGAGCGTCGAGTAATTGCGTTACTTCCATAGGTACCTCCTTTCCAAGGGATACGCTCCCTTTAATGACGTGCCATTTATAGTCAGCGGCACATAAGCCGCGGCTATACAATTAGGTCAAGTAAAAAATCACCATTACTATATACTACCATTTTTGCGGGGATAATGCAATTGAAAATAAAAATAATTTTGAGCCTAAATCGCCGCCATTGCTTTTGACGTGGTCACAAATTCCTCGATGAAAAGCTCCTGCTCCTTCATATCCTTGTAGTTGTATTCCTCAAGCTTTTTTTCGCGGAGCTTTTCGATTGTGGAAACCTCCCTTTTGGCCTCCATGACTTTGGTTGTCTGGCGGTCGATCGCCTCCTGCTGAAGCTCGATCTGCCGCAGTTTGTCGCGTATCGCCTGATCCACGGACAGCAGGTAGTTTTTGTGCGCGGCAAGCTCCGGCGGGGTTATGCCGTAGGCGGTGCGCTCGCGCAGGTCGAGGGTCTTGCTCTCATGCTCGGCGTAAAGCCCGCTAAGCTCGCTTTGCAGTGTACTCAGCACGGCGTTCATCTCTGTGAGTATATTACGCTCGGACTCGAGCATCTGCTCCTTGAAGTCCAAGAGCTTTTGCAGTGAAAACGAAAACTTTTTCAAGTATTCCCTCCGATGTTACCAGCGTGACGCTGGACCCACCCGCTTCGCGTGCCTCCAAAAAGAGTCGCGATATCGGGTTTAATTCCCCGTTCCTTTAGGCGTTCCTTGCCCTTTGCAATGCCTCGCTGCTTGCAGCATGGAAATTTATTGTATCGCGGCTTTCATCAGATTAACAGTCTGTTCGTAGCTGAATTTTTCCCCTACCTTTTGCTGTAGGAAGGCGTTGATCTTATCGATTTTTTGGATCGCCTTGTCCAGCGCGGGGTTTGAGCCTTTTCTGTACGCGCCGATTGTTATAAGGTCGTAGTTCGCCTCGTATATCGACATTATGTACCTAAGCTCGTTTGCGATGTCGTTTTGGGCGCTCCCCGCTATATCGTTCATAAGGCGGCTGATACTGCCAAGCACGTCGATTGCGGGATAGTGGTTGCGGGCGGCAATCCGCCTGGAGAGTATTATATGCCCGTCAATTATCCCGCGCACGGTGTCGGAAATAGGCTCGTTTGTGTCGTCGCCTTCTACAAGTACAGTGTAGATGCCGGTGATGGAGCCTTTTTCGAAGTTCCCTGTCCGCTCCAAAAGCTTCGGCATACTGGTATATATCGAAGGCGTGTAGCCCCTGGCGACGGGCGGCTCGCCGGAAGCAAGCCCGATTTCCCGCTGCGCCATGGCAAACCGCGTGAGCGAATCCATCATAAGCAGGACGTCCATGCCCCGGTCGCGGAAATATTCGGCGATCGCCGTAGCTGCCATCGGGCATTTAAGCCGAAGCATCGCGGGCTGGTCAGAGGTCGCGCAGACCAGAACTGAGCGTTTCATGCCTTCTTCGCCTAAATCCCGCTCAATAAACTCGCGGACTTCCCTGCCGCGCTCGCCCACCAGCGCGATGACGTTTATATCGGCGTGGACATTGCGTGCGATCATGCCCATGAGCGTACTTTTGCCGACGCCCGACCCGGAGAATATGCCCATCCTCTGCCCCTTGCCGATTGTAAGCAGGCCGTCGATCGCCTTGACGCCGAAGGTCAGCGGCGTGTCGATCCTCGGGCGGGAAAGCGGGTTTGAGTAAAGGCTTTCGATTTCCTGCAACGCAACGCCGTCAAAACCCTCGCCGCCGTCCAAAGGCTCCCCGAGTGCGGAAATCGTGCGCCCGATAAGCTTTTCGGAAACCGGGATCCTGAGTTTAGTCTTTGTCCCCTCGACCAGGCTGCCGGGGGCGATGCCCGCAAGCTCCTGGTAAGGCATAAGCAAAACCTTGCTGTCCCTAAACCCCACGACCTCCGCGTGAATGAAGCGGGTCCCGTCGGAGCTGTGGATTTTGCATATTTCACCAACGGTTGTGTTGGGGCCGACCGACTCGACCATCATGCCGACGATCTTGTCGATTTTGCCGAGATAATTATAGGTATCACTTTTGCTCACCTTTGTGAGCAGGCCGGCAACATTTAACGCCAAATTTTATATCTCCCAAAATCTATTCTGGTTTTATTCCATAACGGTTTCGCGGATGTTTTCAAGCTGGCTCGGGATGCTCATGTCGGTGACGCCCTTGGGCGTTTCCAGGATTACCGTGCCCGCGGGCGCGTCTTTTTCTACATAGACAACAATGCTGCTGTTAAGGGCTTTCAGCTGTTCGAGAAGCTCGTCGCTTGCCTTTGCGGAAGCCGGGAGAAGGTCGGGCGATATGCTTATGTTGATATAAGCTTCGCGCTGGTTGCGCTTTATAAATTCGTTTATCATCCCTACGATCAAGGACGGCTTTGTCTTCAGCTCCTTCGCCACTATCTTTCCGGCAACGGCAAGCGCAAGCTCAACAAATTCGTCTTCGCGCTTCTTGAAAAGCTCCGGGCCGTACTGCGTAAGGCTGGTTATAAGCTGTGCCAGCTCCGCCAATTTCGGCGCTGCCGCTTTCTCGAAATCCCGTTTGGCGGCGGCTCGGCCTTCCTCGTAGCCCTCGTTATAGCCGTCGCTCTGCGCGCGGTCCCACGCTTCCTTCGCGTCCTGTTCGAGCTGGGCGCTCATCTGCTCCATGTCTGTGCGGGCCTGTTCCTGCAGCTCGGTGATATGCGCGACGCGCTGTTTGTAGGTTTCGTCGTTCAGGATATCCGCGTCCAGGCTGACATCGCGCTCGGCTCGTTCGCGCTCGAATTCTTCACGCTCTTGGATGAAGCGCTCTTTTTCCCTCGCCGCCGCTTCGCGCGCCTCCCGGGTTTCTTTTTTCACTTCGGAGAGCTGTGCTTTTTCCTCTTCTATGCGCAGTACCAGACGGTTTATTTCGTCGAGCAGGGAATCGCGGCTCACTAGCGAGTTCGGGTCGGCAAACGGTATCCCAAAGCCGTCCAGCACGCCGCCTTTCAGGACCTTTCGGCTTACAAGCTTTGCTTCCAGCTGCGAACGCGCGCTTTCCATATCATGCTCGCGGCGGTCGACGACTGCCACGGATTTTACGATCCTTGCTATGGGATCACCACCTTTTGAAAATAGAGCTTTACACAAGTATGTCGTCGGCGCCGCCCTTGGAGATTACGATTTCGCCCTCGTCCTCGAGCTTTCTTATAACAGCGACGATGCGCTGCTGGGCCTCTTCAACGTCCCTCATGCGGATGTTTCGCAGGTACTCCATATCGGAGCGTATTGTTTCGCCCACGCGCTGGGACATATTGGCGAAGATGACCTCCTTGACCTCGTCGTTGGAGCCTTTGAGGGCGACAACAAGGTCCTTCGAATCCACATCGCGCAGGAAGCGCTGGATTGCCATCCCGTCCAAGGACGTGATGTCCTCGAAGATGAACATCCTTTTGCGGATCTCGTCGGCGAGCTTCGCGTCGCGCCGGTACATTTCGTCAAAGATATATTTTTCGCTCCCGCGGTCGATTTGGTTCATTACATCGGCGATATAGTTGATGCCGCCGACTTCCGTAAATTCCATGGACACCATGGAGGAGAATTTGCGCTCCAGCACTTTTTCGACCTGGTTTACGATTTCCGGGCTGGTCCTGTCCATCCTCGCGATGCGCTCGACAACCTCGATGCGTATTTCCTTGGGCAGCTCGGAGATTATCTGGGCGGCCTGGTCGGCGCGCGCGTAGGACAGTATAAGCGCGATTGTCTGCGCGTTTTCGCTTTGGATCGTGGTCATAAGGTTTTTGGAGTCCGCTTTGCGTATAAACTCAAACGCCTTTGTCTTTAGCGTGCGCGTCACGCGCTCGAGCAGCGAGCTTGCGACCTGTGAGCCGAAAGCTTTTTCCAGCACGTTGCGGGCGTAGCCCACGCCGCCCTCTGTCACGACTTTTTGGGTGAGGCACAGGGAGTAGAAGTCGTTTAGTATATCCTCCACGTCTTCCGCGCCGAGTTTTTGGATTTTTGCGATCTCGTAGGTCAGCTTTTCGATGTCCTCTTCGCTAAGGTGCTTGTAGACCGCGGCGGCGGCTTCGGAGCCGAGGGAAATTACGATTGTCGCCGCTTTTTGGGGGTCGGTCAGATTTGCCATATTATTCCCTCCGGTCAAATAAAAATCACAATCAAGTTACGCCTGGGACAGCCAGGTCTTGAGCAAGTTCGCGACGATTTCGGGGTCGCTCACGGCAAGGTCGCGTATCTGGTTTTTCAGCTTCATCTCGGCTGTTTCGGGGATTACGATAGGCTCGTAGCCGTCGTCCTCCTCCTCGTAACCGCCCGCGTATTCCGAAGCCCGTGCCGCGGCAAGCCTTGCGGCCTCCAGCGCGGCGGCCTCATCCGCGGCAAGCGCGGCGGCTTCCCGCTGGCGTTTGCGCATATGCAGGATGACAAGCAGGAATATCAGCAGCAGCATGAGGAACGCGATTGCGGTGATGATAAGCGGTATTGTGAAATTAAATCCGTCCGCGCCGAGGTCCATTGGCTCTACACCGAAGAATGGTACGCTCTGTACGCTTACTTTATCTCTTGGGACGCCGGCGGCCTTGGACACAAGGTCGATCATGGCGTCGCGCGTTTCCGTGGGCAGGTTTGATGAATTTATCAGCACCGCCACCGACATATCAGTTATGGTCAAGCCGTCTTTTATGATTTCCTCCCGCGTGGAGGAAACCAGGTAGTCCAAAATATCGCGCGCGACAAAATGGTCGGCGTCCTCTACCGGGATATCCTCTGCCGCGTACATCGGCACATCGACATTGTCGTTGGCGCCGACTACGCCTTGGATAACATCCCAGTTGCCCCCAACGCGCTCACGCTCCCAGACACCGCGCTGGAGCGGGTTGTCGCGCGGGTTTTCCTCGTCGATGGGATGGAAGGTTTCGGTCTGTGTTATGCGGGCGTCCGTGTCCAGCACGGTGTTTACGCCTACACGGAAATTATCGGGGCCGTAAGCGGGAAGCAGCATTGCGGTCACGCGGTCCCTTACGGCGGCGTTTACTTCTTCCGTAAGGTTGAGTTTATTGGTGCTTGCGTTCCCGGCGGGCTCGAGCAAAAGCATTTTGAGGTCCATGACATTGTTGCCGATGCTGACGTTTTCTTCCTCAAGCCCCGCAACGGCAGGCGTGACGATATTCAGCATGACCCGGACCTGCTCCGCGGTGAAATGCCTTCCCTGCCTTGGGATGACCATTATTGACGCAGATGGGGCGGGGGCGGTGCTTTGGAGCGCGTAAATGGAAGGCTGGGGCGCGTTTATGGTGACGACGGCGGTTTCTACCTCCGGGATCAAGCGGATTGATTCGGCGAGCCTGTCCTGGAGCTGGTAGAGCGTGTATGTATTCCGGTCCGACTGTGTGGCGGTCAGCCCGGCCTGCCCGAAGATGTCGTAGCCGAAGTCCCCGACAAAGCCCTGCTGCGAAAGCCGCAGCCGCGCCCTTGCGAAATCGCTTTCGGGGATAAAGATTGCACCGGTGTTGCTGAAGTTATATTCTATGCCCATTTCTTCAAGCACGGCGATGACGGAGGCGCTGTCGTGCGCCGACGCGCCGTTGTAAAACAGGACATATTCCCGGTGGTTCAGTATAAGCACGGTAACCAGCGACACCGCCAAAATAAACGCGACCGCCGCGATTAGCAGTATCCGCGTCTTGTTCTCAAGGCCGAGCCACCAGGTTTTCAGCTTTTGCCAGATATCGGAAAGTTTTTGTTTCATAGGCCGATTTTACCTCTATATATTTATATATAAAACAGTGGGCCGCCGTACCGGAGAGCGGGGTATTTTTCACGTCTCTCCGGGCGGGCAGCCCGGTCGTTAGATGTTCAGCCGCATGATTTCGGAGTAGCTGTCGAGCAGCCTGTTGCGCATTTGGACCATAAGCTGTACGGCTATGGTGGCTTTTTCGCTGTTTATCTGCATGGCGGCGATGTCGTCAAGCTCGCCGATTGCAAGCAGGTAGGAATCTTCCCTCTTTACGTTTTCGAGGTGTTCGATATTTTCCACGGCGTCTTTCAGGTAGTCGGTGAAGGCCCGCCCGCCGTCCGCCCCGTTAATCTGAGTCCCGGCAGGGCTGCTGCCTGTGCCGCCTACAGGCGGCAGGTTTGACCATAAAGGTATGATGCTGTTCACGCGCATCTCTCCCAATCTATGTAAGATGAAGGTAACTTTTTTGAGCCGAGCCAATCATAACACAACGCAAATTATTTTTCTACAGGAAAATAAAGATAATAAGCGGGCGTCCGATAATAGATAATGTATAGTCAGTCAATTTCAAAACGGTTTACCGTTTTGAAACCGTGGGCTTTGCCCACGGGCACACCAAAGGTGTGCGACTGACTATGAAACAAGGTCAACGCCGCCTTTGGCGGCGCGCGGCGTATGCCGCGACTTAAAAACAGCTAACTGTTTTTAAGTTGACCGGTTATAGGGTATGCTACCTGCCGATTTCCAGCGCGCGGGACGCCACGTTCTTCAGCGCGTCGAACGCGGCGATGCTGGCGGAGTAGGAGCGGGACGCCGCCATCGCGTCTATCATCTCGATAGTGTTGTTGACATTGGGCATCCAAACATAGCCCTCTTCGTCGGCGTCGGGGTGGGAAGGGTCGTACACCGGGATAAAATCCGACTGGTCCTCGATGATTTCAGACACCATTACGCCCTGGTCACGGTGCGGTTTTTCCGGCCGCCTGTATTGGAAGCGGGCAAGGCGCAGTACATTGGAGAACCCGCGCCCGCTGTCAACCTCCCTGAAAACAGTTAGCTTGCGGCGATAGGGGCCCCCGTCCGCGGTCCGGGTGGTTTCGCGGTGTACGATGTTTTCGGTTATAGTGTCCAGACGGCGCTTCTGGGCGGTTATCCCCGAGCCGGCGATATCAAATGAGCTGAGAAAAGGCATTGTCTATCCTCCATATCTAAGCAGTGCGAAGCTTAATTGCGGCAAAGAAATTTTACCTGCCGCCGCTGATCACGTATTTTAGGTTGCTGTAATAGCCGTTGACTTTTTGCATCACGGCGTTGTATTGTATTTGCAGGCGCGCCTGCTCGATAAACTCGGAGTCTATCTCCACGTTGTTGCCGTCTATGCGCACGCTTTGGCCCTGCAGCTCATATTCCCGCACTTCTGTGCCGCGCAGCCTGGAAACAGTTTCCCTTGCGGGGGTGGAACCGCGGCGCGCCGCTTCAATCTCCCGGCGGAGATGGCTCTCAAAATCCACGCGCTTTGCCTTGTACCCCGGGGTGTCCTGGTTGGCGATATTGTGGGCGATTGCGCGGCTCCTTTGCCAAAGGCCGCTGAGCGCTTTTTCCAGCGCCGTGTTAGAAGCAGAACCCAAAAACATTATGAACCTCCGCATACTTAATAAAACTATACTCATTATATTGCAGGGCAGTTATCTTGTCAATAGCTTTGAGCCTTTATAAAAAAGGAAAAAACAACAATTTATTGCAAAATTTGCGTATATGGGCACAAGGGGTGGTACACTTCGCAAAAAAGGGGAAATATTCCGAAAAAGATTAGATCTGTATGAGCTAAAGATTACCGCCGAAAAGACGAAATATTTATTAGAAACGGAGTGAAAGCGATGAAAATCCTAAACCAGCCGATATACGGCGATTTCAAAAAAAAGCTTCCCGAACAAACAGGCACCGGCCGCAGGGAAGGGGTACAAAGCGGCGCTGTGACGGATAAAAACTCCATCCGCCACGGTACCACGTCCGTGTCCGACAAACAGCTACTCCTGCTGAAATCAAGCGTGCAGAGCTACATTTCCGCGCCCGCAAGCAAGGAGCGTCTGGACGCGATACGCGACGGCATCCAAAAAGGCACATATAATATTCCCTCCGCCGACCTTGCCGCCGCAATCCTGTCGGACGAGATTTAACGTGTAAAATCAATACTAAGCAAAGGTAAAAAAGGTGTAAAATTGAGCATACACAACGATAAGCTCTACCATTACCTCAACGACCTAAGCGACACATATTCGGATCTGTCTGCCTTGATGGTAAAAAAGGCGCAGGCGCTCGAAGAAGACGACCTCTATACATTGGATGAAATCCTTAACCAAGAGCAGGTCTGTGTACTGAAGGCGCGCGGGTTTGACGCGAACATCGCGGCATACCGCAAAAATTCCGGCTGTACGGGCGAAACTCTTGGCGAAATAATCGAAGAGCTTCCGCAGGAGGAGCGCCGACGGTTTACGGAGCTGCACGCGCGGCTGTCCCGCTCGCTGGAGACGACAAAGCAGTTAAGCGAGAAATGCCAGCGTATAGCACAGGTAAAGCTGCACGGCATCAACCGCGCCAAAAACGAAATAGCCAAGGCCGCGGACGATACCCCGCGCCCCGACAAACCCTTTTTAAAGAACGTATAACTATTCCAACCGGAGGATTTATTATATGGTGAGCCGGCCGACCTTTTGGGCTTTTGAAACCGCAAAGCGCGCTATTGCGAACGCGCAGCTCGGGCTTGACACTGTCGGGCACAACATCGCGAATATGGAGACCCCGGGCTACACCAGACAGCGTGTGGACCAGGTTTCCTGGCATATCAAAGGTATGTCCAAATTCGTTATAAACCACCAGTTCTATTCGGGGATGGGCGCGAAGGCTACGGGCATCAGCCAGATACGCGACCCGTTCCTCGACGCGCGCTACCGCCAGGAGGCCGCCGATTTCGGTATGTATTCCGTGCAGACAGGCGGCTTGACCGACCTTAACAAAATCTTCGATGAATTCAATAAAGACGCGGGGCTTACGATCACGATGAACGACCTGATCGAATCCGTGCGCCTTGCCCTCTCCAACCCAACGGACGAAAGCTACGCCGTTGTAATAAGGAGCGAGGCGGACAAATTCGCCAAGCACCTGAACACCTATGCCCAAAACGTGCAGAATATACTCACGCAGAATATCGGCGATATGCGCACTTTGGTAGGTGACGAGCTTAACCCCATGCTTTCGGAAATCGCCTACTTGAGCGACCAAATAATGAAAATGGAAATCTACGGCAACCCCGCGAACGAGCTTCGCGACCGCCGCAATTTGCTCCTCGACAATCTTTCGACATATGTCGACATAGAGGTTACGGAGCCGAGGGAGCGGATCACGCAGGACGTCAGCATCGGGCGGCTTTCCGTCGCGCTGAGGAACAGCAAGGATTCCGAAGGCAAGCCCATCATGCTTATCAGCGAGGATAAATACACCCAGTTTTATGTAGACGGCAAAAACGAAATACAGCTTACCGCGATGATGCTGCCGGAGCAGTGGGGCGAGCTGGGCGGATGGGAAGCGAAGCAGCCCGGGGACGATGGCTTCCCGCAGCTTAACCCCGCGTTCCAAAGCCGGAATATATACGATGAAACCGGCAATATAACCCAATTTTCCAGCCTGCTTACGGGCGGCCTTAAGGGCTTTATGGATGTTATCCACGGCGACGGGCAAAACGGCGAGTTCCGCGGGATACCCTATGCCGTGGCGTATCTCGATAATTTGGCGCGTGTTTTCGCCGACGCGATAAACGGCGTGAACACAAGCCATGTAAAGAGCATTGACGCGGACAGGATAATCTCTTGGGGCGCGGCAACGCATATCCCCGACCCCGCCGCTAACGGCAGCTTTTTGACGGATCAGTTCCGCAACCCTGTCCTCTACGCGAAAAATCCCGACGGCGCGGTAGTATACCGCGGCTTGACCGATGGGAACGGCGCGCCGCTCGCAATACATTTCCTGAAGCCGGACGGGACATTGGATATATCGGAGGACAGGACAGCGGCGGATATCGCGCGCGATATGTACGGCGGCCTCCAAGGGATAGAAGTGCGGGATAGGCTTGTATCCGCGCTCGGTTCCGTTGTCGGCGAATACGACCCCGCAAATGTTTCGGACCTGCTTGAGGAACACGCGGAAACCGTGCTGTCGCTGTATATCAGAAGCAACGCAAGCCCCTACAGTATGCCGCCCCATATGATCTCCGACCCCGCCGACCCATCCCGACTGATCCAAAACCCCGATTACCCCGGTGACTTCGGCGCAAACCTGGTTGTAAACAGCTTGGCAAGACAGGAGATATGGACGCCGCTGCCGACCCTTCACCGCTGTATTATTTCCGGCGAATATTACGACCCCGCAAACCCGGACGCGCAGTACATCCACAGCCCGACGCTTGACGCACAGGGCAGCCCTGTCCGATTTTTGCGCGACCCGAGCGCCCTGCCGGGTACGCTGGGCTATCTTGAGCCGATGCGGGATACCGCGGGCAGGCCGATTGTATACAACCAATTGGACCGCACGCACCACTCACAAAGCACACTTGAAGACACAGAGGGCATCACAGCCGCAAATATAGCGATTTCTTCGGATTGGCGTTTTAACCCGATGGAAGTCCTGCTGGGGCGCGCCGCCAACATGAACGCCGACACAAACTACGCCGCCTCGCTCCTGAACGCGCTGGAAACAATGGAGTTCAGCATTATCCCCGGCGACAAGCCAATGACCTTCCACGGCGCGATCGTGGGCTTCCAGGCGATCATGGGCTTGGACATGAGCATCACAGGCAACCTGTTCGGCACAACAGAGCGCGTGCTGTACACTATCGACGACCAGCGGCAGTCGATTTCCGGCGTTTCGGAAAACGAAGAGGCGATAGAGATGATGAAATACTCCAACCACTACAACGCCGCCGTCCGCTACATGACCGTGCTGGACGAAGCGCTGGATACAATCATCAACGGGATGGGCAGGGTAGGCAGGTAGGAATTAGGAAATAGGAATTAGGAAATAGGAAGGGAAGAAGCGATAAGTTTTGTGCCAATAAAGAACCACCCCGGCGCATACGCGCCACCCCTCCAAGGAGGGGAATAATCTACAAAGGCAAGTAGGCGCAAACCTAAAGCAGGGAACGACACCGGAAGCGCCCGCGCACGTAATAACAGCGGAAAAAGTCTTCAGATATTCTTTTTTTCCTAATACCTTTTTCCGCGTTCGAGACCTGGAGCTCGGCTCGGCTGAGCGATTGGGCGGATGATAGAACTATGCATATGACGTGCGCGATGAAAGGCACAAAGCTATGCGGCTTGTCGGAGCGGGGGTTCGGGGTCTCCCCGGTGTGTTTTGTTTCTTTTGCACAAGCAAAAGAAAAGCCCCCGCGGCTTGAGCGGGTGAGCAGTGCAAAGCTACAATGAGAAACAGGCATATTGCAGGCACAGAGTTTATTCCGACCGCAAAACCCGCATTGAAAATCAGTACAATAAACCTCAGGAGGATTATCATTATGCGCATATCCAACCACAGCATGGCCCGCAGCTACCAAATGGGTCTGATGAACGCGCAGGCGCAGCACTTCAAGGCCATGACGCGGGTATATACCCTAAACCGCATGGACAGCATGAGCGAGGATGTCAGCAGGGGGCTTCGGGCGTTTACCGTGCGCCGCCAGCTCCAGAAAAACGAAACCTTCCAGGAAAATATAAAGGACGCGCTGACCTTCTACACCGCCGCCGAGGATTATGTAAGCAACATAAACGAAGTCGGGCAAAGGGTGTACGAGGTTTTCCTGGCAGCGGACGGCACAAAGACCCCGGACGAATACAACGCGATAAAGCTGGAGGTCACCAACCTGCGCGATGAGCTGCTGACAAACCTGAACGCGCAGTTTTCGGACAGATATATTTTCGGCAACACGAATGTGAAGCAGCCGCCGTTCGGTGTGCGCATCGTAAGCGACAGCGAAGGCGAGGAAGCCGAACGCTTCCTTACCTATACTTATAAAGGGCAGGACCAGCTTTACCGTACAGTGGATGTAAACGATATCACGCCCGAACACCCGGATTACTATTGGATCATGAACGACCCGAGCTTTATAGATGTCGGGCTGGGATTTTCCATGAGCGCGGGTGAAATTATCCCCGGCACGGCGTACAACCGATCGGTAAGCGGGCTGCGCGCGGTTGATACAGGACCGCTGAATATGTACGACAATATCACAAGGGTTATAAAGGCACTGGAATCCGGCGACCCGGACCCAAGCAACTACTATTACGAAGACCGCAAGCTGATTGACGATATGACCGCAAGCTACACAAACGCGGCGCTGATGCTCACGGAAATCGGCGCGGACACAAAATATCTGAAAGTCACGAAAGAACGGCTCGAGGACGACTGGATAAACTTAACCGAAAGGCAGCAGGGGCTTGAAAAGATGGAGCTGCCCGAAGCTAACTTGCAAGAAAAGCTGATGGAATTTATGCTCAACGCCGCGCTGCAGATGGGTCCCAAGGTCCTGCAGCCGAGCCTGTTCCAGTTTTTGAGGTAGAAAAGTAAAAATATTTTTAAGCATTAGAGGTGATTACCGTTGAAGCCGTTACTGAGCATTAAGAGCGTGCCTATTACAATCGACATAAAAACAACCCGCGCCGCCCTTAAGCAAAACACGGAGATGCCCCGCCATAAGATAACCAGGGAAAGGGGTAAGCGTGATATACAGATCACACCGCCGAAGGTCAGCATCGACTCCACGGAAATGCGCGCCAGCATAGGGGTAAAATCCGCGCCGCGCGTAGTCAAGGAGTATGCCGAAAAAAGCAGCCGTGATGCTACAGAAGCCGTGGCGGCAAAAGCCGAGGACGGCGCCTATATAGTGGAAAGCACACAGGCAAGGGGTTCAAATACGCCGATCGCCGACATCGCAATGTCAAAATCCATACGCGGCTACGAAGCCATGACCCAGCTCACCCGGGTTGAACCGCCTGAGATATCCTGGGAGGGCGGCACTGTCGCGTTCAATTACACCGCCGACAAGCTGAATTTTGAATGGGATATACAAACCCGCCCCTACCTGGAATTTGTCCCGCACAGCATAGAATTTAACGTGACGCAGTACCATGAGGTTATAATCGAATACCTGGGGGACCCTATTTATGTGCCGCCGAGCGCAAACCCTAACTACACACCCCCACCGGAAGGATATGGCGATAAAGAAAACGCAAATTAGGGGCTGGTCATATTACTGATTATCGAACAGTCCCTCACGTGGAGGAGAAAATGCAGATAGACTGCGCTGTGTTCGGGACGGTCGATGTCCCGGACGAGCTTGTGTTCGGTATGCCCGGCGGGCTGTACGGGTTTGAAGATACCGACCAGTTCGCACTTATCACAAAAGAGGACGACGGCGTTACGCTGAGATGGTACCAATCCACAAAATCGCGTATGCCCTGCTTTGTTGTCTTTGATCCGTATGAGCTTATTATCGGGTTTGAGCCTGATATAGAAAAAGCGGACCTGGCGGCGCTTGAATCAAGCAATGCCGGGGAGCTGGATTTTTTAGTGCTTGCCGTGGTGCCGGAGGATGTTTCCAAAACCACCGTAAACCTTAAAAGCCCTGTTGCGCTGAACAGGAAAAAACAGATCGCAAGGCAGGTAATACTGCAAAACGATTACCCGATCAAATTCCCGCTGGCTCAACCGGAGCTTGCACAGCCGGAATAGGGATTACAGTATGGAGGGCGCGTATGCTGGTGATTAGCCGGAGGATCGGCGAATCTTTTTTGATCGGCGATGGGATAGAGGCCACCGTGATTGACATAACCGGGGGAAAGGTTGTGCTGGGCGTATCCGCGCCCAAGGAAACACCGATAACAAGATGCGACCGTATAGAAGATATGCCCGGGAAAACAGGCAGGAAACGCAGCCGCCCGAGTAAATAACATAAAAAAAGGCTTGCCGCACTTTTACAGCGCGGCAAGCCTTTTTGATGTTAATACATAAACCCGGTAAAACTAGCCCCTGCAGCCGCAGCCGCGCGCTTCGCGACGTATTCCTAAAACCTGCGCGCTCCGCGACGCATAATTTACTTTCTTTTTGCGCCGCCAAAAAGAAAGTAACAAAGAAAAACGCGGCTCAGGGGGCTGGG
>WRLS01000016.1 GCA_009776345.1 Oscillospiraceae bacterium
TTTATGCTGGTTGTGCCTATAATTGTGCAAGCAAGCAAGCAAGCAAGCAAGCAAGCAAGCAAGCAAGCAAGCAAGCAAGCAAGCAAGCAAGCAAGCAAGCAAGCAAGCAAGCAAGCGGGTAGTTCCGCTTATTTGTCATATCTTAAAATATCCAACTTAACCGCAGGCGGTTCTCCCTTTCCACGGGGGGAACCGCCTTGTTGCGTTTCAAATGAAAAATCGCTGCGCCGGGGGCGTAAAACGCCCCCATAGGCAAAACCGCAAACGATGCAAGATCTTAAAATAACTTGAAAAGAGGTAACCCAATGAAAAAAATGCCAAAACGCCTGTTGAGCGCGCTGCTCACATTCTGTATGGTAACCGCCATGTTTTCGGCGCTGTCCACAACCGCTTTTGCAGATGCCGTACCCGTAATCTTGCTAAACGGCTTGGAGCCCAACACAACCCCCTACGCCGGCACTGTTGAAGTAAGCGTTGACATAGGCACGCTGACGATTACAAAAGACGGCGCGACGTTTAAGACAGACGTGGTCGGTCCCGTGATATGCGATGATCCGGGCGTGTATGTCGTCACCGCCGTTGACGCGGGCATTGCCGCTGACACCGTAACCTTTACCATCGCGTTAGTCGCGGACAGCATCACGGTTGACGCTTCTGGCCTGACGGAGTTAATATACGGTACCACCATCACAGACAAGATTCTCTCCGATGCCAACGTTAAGTATACGATCGGATACACCAACGGCACATACAGCAACCCGATTCCTGTTATGGCGTCAATGTGCGATCAGCCTATAAGCAACACGACTTATGCCGACATCGGTCAAACCAAAATCGTTACGGTGAAATACAACGACGGTAATATGAACCATGCCGCCACATTTAATATCAAAATAATTAACAAAGACCTGCAGACCGGCTTTCGCTTCGCGTCCGCCATGTCGTTCATAACTTACGGCGCTGACGCGTTCACCGTAACCGCTACAGGCGCGGCTACCGGCAGTGTAGTGAGCTATGAGAGCAGCGATACTACCGTAGCGACCGTAGATTCAATGACCGGTACGGTGACAATCCTTAAAGCCGGTACAACCACCATCACGGCGACGGCCGGCGAGACGGCGGACTACCAAGCGGGGACGGCTACTTATACGTTGAACGTAGTCAAAGCCGCGCTAACCGTTAAACCCAAGGACATCAGAATTAATGTAAACGCCCCGCTGCCAACGCCCGAGGTCGATTATGTCGGGCTGAAATACAATGATACGGCCGAAAATCTCGGTATCGTCACTCCGACAAGCGGTACCTTCGCCATGCAAATCCGCAATGCCGAAGACAACGGTGTGCTTGACAGCACCGCCGTTAAGGATATGTACAAAATTATATTTACAGATCCCCCATCATTCGAGGCTCTCAATAACTACGACGTTTCCTTCGATAAAGGCACCCTTACCATCGGTGATCCTCCTCCCTCCCCCTCGCAGACTAACAACGACAGCAGCAGCGGGAGTGGGAGTTCCGGCAGTTCCTCTAGCTCATCCACCGGCGGGGGCGGTATAGCAGGCGAGGCGGCCATTCCGGTTACGCAGCAGGAGCAGTGGGCAACTACCGCCATAGCGGAGAGCTTGGTTCAAGAAGCGGTCCGTAACAATCAGACACTTGTCCGCTCCAGCTACAACGGCACGTACGGTATAAGGGCGGGGACGTGGACGGCTTTAGCCGACAAGCGGTTCTACCACGACACGATGGACGGCAACACGGTGCAGGTTCGCATTAGCATAGTCAACCCCGGGCAGTTTACGCAGGATGCGATGCTTTCGGGCTTTGTAAAGGGCGCGAACGTGGAGAGTGTAACGAATACCTTTACAAAATGGTTTAATAACACGGTGCGGACGATCTCGTTAGACCAGCAGGGCGCGTGGGAGAAGCCTGTGCAGGTCGCCGCAAAGCTTGACCTGAGCGGAATGGATACGGGGAACCTGTATTTCTACTCCTATGACAGGGCGACGAATACCTACAGGCGTATCACAGCCCCCGCGTACCGGATCGACGCCAACGGCTACCTGCGCTTCACCACCGGCCTCGCGGGGAATATCGTGATAAGTGATGGGGCGTTGGCTCGCAAGTAGCAGCAAACTAATAAAAAAGCAAGGACGCAAGCCCACCGGGTTTGCGTCCTTCAGACTGTAGACAAAGGCATTTACCAACGGTGCGGCATGGAAACCGCACCCTACCCTAAAACCTATATCCTAATTCATTCCGAAGGCAAAACACCCGTCATCACTGCGAAAAATCGCAATGATGCCACCCTCTTTAAAAAAGAGGGTACGTCCTACGGCTGCTTTGTGCTTTTTAATGAAAGAATAAATCTTGCTGTAGCCTTACCCTCTTTTTTAAAGAGGGTGGCGCGAAGCGATTTATCGCTTTGTGACGGGTGTTTTGCCTTCGGCAGGGTTTCAGATTTCAGGAAGGTAAGGTTTCAGGGAAAGGACGGTACGACAAATTTCTTCCCTTCCTAAATCCTCATTCCTAAAACCTAATACCTAACCGGCTCAGCCGGTCTGTTGCTTGTTCAATATCATCCGCATTTACCGTATAATCGCACCACTGCCGGTATATCGGCAGGCGGTGCTGTGCCAGCGCGGTTATGCCGTCGCGCTGTGACACAGGCCTGTCGGTTAAATCCAGCTTTGTAATATCGCGGTCTAAAAATACGACGGTGCTGTTTTGCCTTATAATACGGCGGTTTTCCGGGCGGGTGACAACCCCGCCCCCTGTGGCGATTACAATGCCGCTGCGCTTGCAAAGTTCCTCAAGCGCGGCGGTTTCCATCTCGCGGAAGGCGGCTTCGCCGTTTTGCGCGAAGATTTCGGGGATTATTTTCCCGGCGGCTTTTTCTATATGCATATCAGCGTCCGCGAATTCGCGCCCGAGCTTTTTTGCCAGCGCCGTGCCGATTGCCGTTTTCCCGCAGCCCGGCATACCGATCAGCACGATGTTCCGGGTCATTTGTATAAGCTTTGAAGTGATTTCGCCGATTTTGTCATCGGGGATAATTTCGCCTGTAAAAATTTCCGCAGATTTTTTTGCCTGTGCCGTAAGCATATCAAGCCCATTCACGGCGGTTATACCAAGCTCCTGCGCATCAAACAAAAGCTGTGTATGCGCGGGGTTGTAGATCAGGTCAATTACCGCGCGGCAGTTTTTAAACGCGCTTAAATCAGCGAGGGGCGAAATGCCGTTGCCCGGATACATCCCGATCGGCGTTGTGTTGATGATAATATCGCAGTCGCGGTGCTTTTCCAAGTTTTCGTAGCTGTCGGGGCCGCCGCGTGATATTACGGCAATTTCGCGCGCGGACATATCCCGCAGCACCGCCTGTACCGCCAGCGACGACCCGCCGCTGCCAAGCACGGCGGCTTTTAGCCCTGCTGGGCTGATACCCGCTTTTTTCAGAAGATACGCAAAACCGAAGCAGTCCGTGTTATCGCCGAAAAGGGAGCCGTCCGCAAGGCGTGTGAGCGTGTTCACACTGCCGGTGGCGCGCGCGGCCTGTGAAAGCGCTGAGCAGTACGGGAGCACCGCTTTTTTATATGGGACGGTGACATTCAGCCCGCCGAAATCCCCGCAAGCGAGAAAAAGCCCGATTTCATCCGGCTTTTTTTCAAATAAGCTGTATTCATATTTCCCCAATTCGGCGTGGATCATCGGCGAAAAGCTGTGGGAGAGCTTCCCGCCCAACAGCCCGAATTTGCCCGCGTGCTTGTTTTCGGGTTTGCCTTGGCGGATTATCCGGTTTTGGCTGTCGCGGCTAAGCTCAAACAGCAGGGCGAACAGCGCGCAGGCGTAAGCTTCCCTGCCGCTGCCGATAACGCGGGAGATATCGCATAGCTTTTGATGCTCGCGGGCGGGGTCATGGACAGGCAGGCCGTTTTCCTGTTTATACCGCGCGACCGCAGCGGTTATGTCCATGCGGCGGTTAAAAAGGCGGAGTATGTTTTCGTCGATTTCGTCGATTTCCCCGCGAAGGGATTGCAGGTCCATGAGAAGCGCTCCTTTCCGGTTTTTTTCATCATTTATAGCAATGTAGGGCGGGGGCTTGCCCCCGCCGTTAACCCGGCGGCATTTCGGCGGGGGCAACCCCCCGCCCTACCCTAAAACCGGCGCAAAGCGCCGTAGGGTCGGGGTTCCATCCCCAACCGCGAATATTCGATTCGCCTATGACGGGCGGGCATGGAAGCCCGCCCCTACGACTCCCCCTGTCAATCCGTGGTATCTCCAATATAGTAAGTGGTTTTAACACGATTTCATCTTCGGTTGTTTTTCACCGCTCAAGCCGCGGGGGCTGTTACTTTGCAACGCGGCAAAGTAACCAAAACGCACCGGGGAGACCCCGGACCCCCATTTCGACAAATCGCATAGCCTTGTGCCTTTCATCGCGCACGTCAAAAGCTTTGTCCTATAATCCGCCCAATCGCTCAGCCGAGCCAAGCTCTAGGGCTGGAACGCGAAAAAAGGTATTAGGAATAAAAGAAATCAAAGACTTTTTCCGCTGTTATTACGTGCGCGGACGCTTCCGGGCGTCGCTCCCTGTATTTAGGTTTGCGCCTGCTTGCCTTTGTAGCCCTACCCTCTTTTATAAAGAGAGTGGAACGGGTGTTTTGCCTTCGGCAGGAATGAGGATTTAGGATATATCGGGGAGCAATGAAAGATACTGCCCAAAATCCTCCAGTGTGCCCCGCGTAAATTTTGTGATGTCCATCCCCGATTCATTTTCAAGGAAATCAGTCACCAAAAAAGTTTGGGCGCCCAGTTCCCCCGCGCACATATCCTCCGCCGTGTTATTCCCCGCCATCAAGCAGTTCTGTGCAGGGCGGCCGAGCTTTTCCAGTATTTCCCTGTAATAGCCGGGGTTTGGCTTGCAGTAGCTGCTGTTGGCGTAATGTGTGATAAGCGCGAAATCCCCCGGCTCCAGCCCTATCCAGCCCAGCCGCGTTGTAATGGCACAGGCGGGAAACAGCGGGTTTGTCGCCAAAACCGCGGTGTAGCCCTTGGTTTTTACGGCGCGCACAATCTGCCCGGAAATATCAGCGGGTGATAAAATTTCTTTTACCGCGTCAAAATCGCCTGTATAAAAGCTGTCGCACGCATCCTCGACCATGCGCAGCCGCTCCCCTTCAAGCCCCGCCGCCTTCGAGAAAGCCGCCCAAAACCTTTGGCAGTTCAGCGCGCCGCCGTCATTTTGCGCCATCGCTTTTGTGCCTGCCCATACAGCTTTTACGCATAGCTGCGCGTCCAGCCCCATTTCGGCGAATACTTTGCCCAGCCTTGGGAAATAATTTTCCACAAACGCCGCCTGGGAAAATGGGAGCAATGTCCCGTCAAGGTCAAACAATATTGTATTTATCATATTCATATAATAGTAGCTCCGGGATTTTTTGTCAATGGCGCCGCTTCGCGGCGCAGGATTGAGGTTTTAGGTTTTAGGAAGGGAAGGAGTTTGTCGTGTCGTCCTTTTCCTAAAACCTAAAACCTATATCCTAAATCCTGCGGTGCGCCCAGTGGTCGCGCCCTACAAAACACCCGTCTTCAAAGCGGCTTGCCGCTTTGATGCCACCCTCTTTAAAAAAGAGGGTACGTCCTACGGTTGTTTTGCGAATTCTAATGAAAAAATAAACCTTATTGCAAGCCTTACCCTCTTTTTTAAAGAGGGTGGCACCGTTACGACTTGTTCGTCGCGGTGACGGGTGTTTTGCCTTCGGCAGGAATCTAGGTTTTAGGATTGAGGAAGGGAAGGAATTTGCCGCACCTTCCTTTTCCTGAAACCTAAAACCTATATCCTAAATCCTGCGGTGCGCCGCGCCGCCGCTTTTCGCTGTAATTTTCGGGACAACGCCTGCTGCTTATTTTTGCGCGCGGGGATTGTCGCTGTGCGCTTTTGCGCAAGGAAAACATAGTAGCCGCCTGTTTCCCGCACGCTTACGCCGCCGAATACGGCGGTTAGCTTTTTTTCGTACCAATCCCGCCGTTTTGTAACCATAAGTATGCGCCCGCCAAGTACCAACCGCTGAAAGCCGCCTTCGATTATGCGCTTTGCCACGGAGAAATCCGCGTGATACGGCGGGTTGGACAGGATGGCGGTAAAATCGTGTTCATCTATATTTGAATACACGTCGCTTTGCAGGATGCGCAGGTTCGGCAGATCATTGAGCGCGGCGTTTACGCGGGAAAGTTCCACCGCCGCGGGGCATATGTCGCAGAGCAGGACCTGCGCCTCAGTGAGCTTTTTTGCCGCAAGTATGCCGACAACCCCGCAGCCGCAGCCAAGGTCAAGCACTTTATCATCCGCTTCCCACTCCATCCGCGCGAGCATGGCAAGCGTCCCCGCGTCCACATGGGACGGGGAAAACACGCGGCTGTCGGTTTCCAGCTTCAGGGCGATTTCCTGTATTTCAACCGTTATCATATTATACTAATTAACCGCCTTCGCCGGTGTAATCCTCGTCATATAAATCCATCGCTGTTACAGACGGCGGGTCCTGTACGCCCACAAGGCGGTAGCTGCTGCCCTCGCGCGCCATATAGTACATCATGTATTTTTCCCCGAATGGCGTTACGCGGTGCCCTGCGGGGGAAAGGTTCCATGCGCTGCCCGGCGGGATGTACGCAACCTCCAGCCGGTACAAATCGCCCGAGCGCGTTATCTCCACAATATCGGGCGTGTAAACATACATATGCGGGGACACGCGGATCCCGTACATCCTTGTATCCGGGTAATAGGTATAGGTATTGTCGTAATCCCTAAAGCTCCGGTGTTCCGGCGTAATATCCGCCCCGAACAGCATCGCCGCCGCGAAGTTAAGGTCGGTTGCGGGGATGAGCAGCTCCTGCTGTTCGTTATAAGAAGTATAGTTGCGCGCCAGCCTTTCGTCGGTGAGCGCTGTCCACAT
Organism: Oscillospiraceae bacterium; assembly: GCA_009776345.1. Lineage (GTDB taxonomy): Bacteria > Bacillota > Clostridia > Oscillospirales > Ruminococcaceae > WRAV01. Next base: position 6,948 of record WRLS01000016.1, read on the forward strand.
ACTGTAAAGCAGAAGGTTTTCCGGCGGGATGTCCGCGGGGGATTCAAACGGCACGGGGTCGAACATAACCACCGGCTGGATAATCCGCGCAAAGCGCTCTTTTTCGCGCGTATTGTCCAGAAGCATACCCGTAAGCCGCAGGCTGACTACAATTACGGTAATGACCCCCGTGACCGCCAAAAGTATAAACGCGCCGCCGATAGAAGCGGCGTAACGGCGCTTCCGCCGTCTCCTTGTTTGCATATTAGCTCCTTATCTTACCTGCCCGTTGCCCCTGACCAAATATTTATAGCTTGTCAAATGCTCCAGCCCCATCGGTCCCCTTGCGTGGAGCTTTTGCGTGGAAATGCCGATTTCCGCGCCCAGGCCGAATTCCCCGCCGTCGGTGAAACGGGTGGAAACATTTACATAGACCGCCGCGCTGTCAACGCCGGCGCAGAAGCGCTCCGCCTTTTCGAGGTTAGAGGTTACGATGGCTTCCGAATTTTTCGTGGAATAGCGCCCGATGTGCGCGATGGCCTCGTCAATCCCGCTTACTGTTTTTACCGCAAGGATGAGGTCGTCGTATTCCTCGTCCCAGTCGCTGTCATGCGCCGGTACCGCGCTTATGCCGCTGTCCGACAATATGCGCAGTGACCGGGGGCAGCATCGAAGCTCGACATTTGAAGGGGCAAGGGCAAGCGCGGCGGCAGGCAGGAAATCTGCCGCGATTTCCTCGTGGACCAGCAGAGTTTCCACGGCGTTGCAAACGCTTGGGCGGGAGGTTTTTGCGTTGTGGAGTATATTTACAGCCATGGTCAAGTCAGCTTCGTTGTCAACATAGATATGGCAATTGCCCGCGCCGGTTTCGATTACGGGGACGGTTGAATTTTCCAAAACCGAGCGGATCAGCCCTTTGCCGCCGCGGGGGAAAAGGAGGTTTACATAATCGTCAAGCTTCATGAGTGCGGAAGCGGACTCGCGGCTTGTGTCTTCGATAAGCTGGATGCAATCGGGGGGAAGGCCCTCTTTTTCGATGGCACCACGCATTATCGCCGCCAGCGCTAAATTTGAGTGGATGGCTTCCTTCCCGCCGCGCAGGATGCAGGCGTTGCCGGATTTTAGGCAAAGCACCGCGCCGTCTACTGTGACATTCGGGCGGGATTCGTATATCATGGCGACAACGCCGAGCGGGACGGTCTGCTTTGTGATTGTCATGCCGTTTGGCGCGGTGTGCCCGCCGATGATCCTGCCGACGGGGTCGCCGAGCCGGGCGACTTCGCGGACGGCCTGTGCAATATCGCCGATGCGTTCACGGTTTAGCATAAGGCGGTCGCGCATTGCTTCGGGGACGCCGTTTTCCGCGGCCTTGTCCAGATCCTCCGCGTTGGCTTCGAGGATTTTGGCGGCATTGCTTTCCAACGCGAGGGCAATAGCCTCCAACGCGCGGTTCTTTTGCCCGGTATTCGCAAGCCCCAGCACGGTTGCCGCGGCCTTGGCTTTTTTGCCAAGCTCGGTGACTGTGTCCATGGTTTTCTCCCTTATACTAAGTTAATTACGTAACCGATCCCGATCGCGACTTGAAACAGCAGCGTGAGGATAAGATATCCGGTTGTGCCGCGCCTTGTCGGGATAATGCGCGAGAACATCGCGCAGGCCGCGCTCCCTACAACTACGCCGATGATAATAAGCCCGATATTCATAGCCGGGAAATCCCAGCCGAAGCTGCGCCCGAAGCCCCTGCCGATCGGGCCCGCGACATGATGCGCAAGATGGAACAGCGGCACACTGATAAGCGGCAGGCAAAGCAGCGCCATCCCGCGCCGCTTTGCGCGGACGAACATGGCCGCCATTCCCAGGATTACCGCGATAACCGCTAAACTTTCCCCGTTCATATGTTACCTCTCTAAGAGCCTGTGTAATATCTTTTTGCGGCGGTGCTTTTGAAGCGGATTTTTCGCCGGGCAAGGCAATTTTTCGCAGGAATACTCCATGTATTCCAAGGAAAATTAACGCAGTACGGCGGAAAATCCGCCAAAATGGCCGGTGCAAAAAGATGCTACACAGGCTCTAAAGCGTCACGCACGGCTGAGCGCGCCGCGCTTTGGTCGTCCGCCAGCACCAGTATTGCCCAAACGCCTTCGGTGATAATTACCGGCTGGTCCAATTTTACCATTTCGCCGGGGACATAATCCTCAAACCTGCGTTTAAGCTCATCTACGCGCATTTCCAGAATGGCTTTGGCGTCGGCGGTTTTATCGGTGCCGGCGACCTTCAGCACGGCGATTTCCTCCGCCGTCGCGCCGCTCCCGCTGATGTATATGGCGTAGCTGTCTACGGAGCTGTCAAGTCTGTAGAAATTCTCCGCAACCTCGCCCTCCGCTTTAATTAGATTATCGCGGAACTCCACGCTTTCTAAAATAGCGGCGGCGACCGTGCCGGGGTCCGTGCTGTCTGTCCCGGCGGGGCTTTGCCCGCAGGCAGCGAGTAAAGCCGCCGCCAATATTACCGGGAAAAATCTTTTTACAATCAGAATAAAACCCTCTTTCCTGTCAGGGAAATATATTACGCCGCTGTGTGGCTACGCAGGAAGGTGAACCACTTCGCGTAGTATTCGGGGGTGAAGTGCAGGCCGTCTACAGGGCTTGCGTCTACCGGCAGCTTACCGTCTTCGTCCATCAGCGCGCTTGCCGCATCCAGGAAAACCACGCCTTGCTCGCGCGCCATATTATAGATCTCGATGTTGTATTCGGTCAGGCGTTCGTTTGATACGCTCGGATATGTCCGGTACGCTTCGTCAGTCACCGGCGTCATGCTCTGGATATAGATGACCGCCCCGGGGTACTGCTCCCCGACTGCCTGCAAGAATTTGATATATCCCGCAATGAACGTCTCCTTATCGTAGCCGAGCCCGTTGCCGCCCAGCATGATGTAGACCTTGCCTTTTTCGCCGTATCCTTTCGCGGCGTCCAGCATTGTCAGAAGCTCCCCGTCCACTTCGATGCAAGGCTTTGTGAAGGCGCTGACAGTGTTGATCCCCGTGAAGGCAACGACCTTTGCGTTTGGCATGACATTGTACAGCGGGATCCCGACGCTGATGGAATCGCCGAAAAATATCGCGTCGTCGAAGTAGCTGTCGTCCACGGGGCCTGTCATCGCGAGTGCGGTTGGGAACAGCTCAAAACGGGTTGTGTCACCGGGCTGCGGTGTATTGACTTCGTGATTTGGGGGGTCATCTGTGATATCGGCATCCCCTTCGGTATCATTCGGCGCGGCGGATACTGTATCGGCGGCGGGCCCGGTAGTGGCGGGCTGAGTGGCGGCGGGGATTTCGCGGACGCTTTGTGACGGTACGGCCACCAGCTCCTGCAGCGTCTGTACAGGCTCGCGGAAATCAACGGTGCCGGGCTGCTGCATATTGTGCCAAAGCACCGCAAGCCCGAAAGAAACCGCAGCAATGCACACAAGCGATATCAAAACCGGAACGGCTGCCGATTTCCGCTTGTCGGCGTATCCTTTTTTACTGAGGCCGTAGGCTTTGCCGTAGCCTTTTCCTAAACGCCCACGGGAGTTGTATTTTGCCATCCGGCCGCCCCTCTCGCAATCGTTGCCGGGATGATGTTATTATTATTATAGCTCAAGTTTAACCGAATTACCATATATCGGAGAAAATCACGGGGCCTTCGGGCTGGGGTTGACCGTAAAGCGGGCTTCTGTCAGGGTCGCGTGGCCGGGCTTTACCAGCTTTGCCATTACAACATAGCGGTAGTTGTTCGGGTATCCCAAAAATGAGATGTTATGGATAGGTATGGTGTATGTGCAGGTAGAGAGCGCAATGATTTTATCGTCGGCAGTGACGCCGCCCTCATAATTATATATTGAGCGGGGGAGAACGCCTTCTACAATAACAGATTCAAACTCCCGAAGGTCGTCGTTGGGCCTGTGATAATTAAAGTTGCCGTCCACTAAAGCATAAAAAACAGCAAACACTTCCCAGGCAAAATCCTCTTCGGTGGTCGAGAAATAGATATACGGGGTCTTTCTGGCAAAGTCTTCATCCAAAAATTTTAAAAGCTGGGCGAATGCCCTCCCGTCGGGGTTGTCGGCCAGGTCTACATTATGCCCGTAAATTGTAGTATTGCGTGTGAAATTATTTGTCCCGTCCCGCATATTTGAGCGGAAATCGGCAAAATATGCCGCGAGATAGTTGTTCCCGGCGTTTCCGGCGGCAGTACCGACAGGCGTTTTATTAAAATCCCTGTATAAATAATACGCGTTGACATCGCCGGGGTACCAGACGATGGGGTCGTCTATAACGGTCCCGGGAATATTGAGCCAGCCGACGGTATCGCTGTTCTCATCGAATTTTTCGCGGGCAAGCAGATGAAAGCCGTTATTGACCACGCCCACCTCGCTCGCCGCTGTTGGGATCGGGAGTATGTTTATAAAGGCGGGGAGCGTGTCGGCGATTTGCGGCTCCTGGGCAGGGTCGGGTTCGGTGAACGCCGGCTCGGGTTCTGACGCGCACGCCGCAAGCGCCGCTGTTATTGCCGCGGCAAGGATTATTGCGAGTATTTGTTTTAAAGTAATATTTTTCATTTTATTATTCTCCGGGTTTTTATGTGGCGAGATGGTCAAACGCGTAGCTGCTTACAAAGCCCTGCTCCGCGTCTACAGCCGCGAAGGTGCCGTTTTTCAGCACTTTTGTCGCGTTGGCGGCACCGACGATAACAGGTATGTCCAGCGCGCTCCCTGCAATGGCGGCGTGGGAATTGGGGCCGCCCTCCTCCGTGATGACCGCCTTTGCCATTTTAATGATCGGCATAAGGTCGTTGCCTGTTTTTTCTATTACCAGTATGTCGCCTTCATGGAACCTGCCAAGCGTGTCCGCGTCGCCTACGCAAAGCCTTCCGACGACTTTCCCCGTGCCAATGCCTTCGCCCCTTACAAGTACATCGCCGGCAATGTGTACTTTGAGCAGGTTTGTCGAGCCCGACATACCAAGCGGCACACCGGTTGACAGCACTACGAGGTCGCCGCTTTTGACATAGCCCAGCTCCCTGGCGGATTCCACGGCGTGGTCAAACAGCTCATCAAGGTCATGCTCCATATTCACCATCACCGGTACAACGCCCCAGGAAAGGGCAAGCTGGCGGTAGCTGGCTGGTAGGGCAGTGCATCCGATTATCGGGATGTCCGGGCGGTACTTGCTTATATTGCGGGCAGTGCGCCCCGAAAGCGAAACGGTAATTATCGCCGATGCGCCTAAATCATAGGCGGTTGTGCAGGTGGCGTGGCTGATTGCGTTTGTGATGTCGTCGTTTTCCATCTCGTAATTCGTGCGGTGGTTTTCAAAGCGCTCGCGGTAGTCGATTGCCTCCTCCGCTGACATGGCGATCTGCGCCATTGCCCTGACCGCGCGGATGGGGTGCAGGCCGGACGCGGTTTCCCCGGAAAGCATAAGCGCGCTGGTGCCGTCATAGATGGCGTTGGCAACATCGGAGGTTTCCGCGCGTGTGGGGCGCGGGCTTTTTATCATGCTCTCGAGCATTTGGGTAGCCGTGATTACCATTTTCCCATAGCCGTAGGCTTTTCGGATAAGCTTTTTTTGGATCGCGGGCAGCAGGTTGAAGTCGATCTCGACGCCCATGTCGCCGCGCGCGACCATAATGCCGTCGGAAACGCGGAGGATCTCGTCTATATTCTCTACGCCCTGCGCGTTTTCGATTTTGGATATTATAAGGATATTGTCGCCGCCGTTTTCGTGCAGTAGCTTCCTTATTTCCATTACATCCGCGGCACTGCGCACAAAGGACGCCGCGATGAAATCAAAGCCTGTTTCGGTCGCGAATACGATATCAGCGCGGTCGGCATCGCTGACATAGGGCATGGAAAGCTCAACCCCGGGCACATTGACGCCCTTGCGGTTGCTGATTTCACCGCCGTGGTCGATGTAACATTCGATTTCGCTTCCGTTCACATGTACAACAGTAAGCTCAATAAGCCCATCGTCCAGCAGTATTTTCGTACCCGTGCCTACATCGCCCGGCAAGCCCGCAAACGTGATGGAAACCCTTTGCGCGTCCCCAATAATCTGCTCGGTGGTCAGTGTGAAACTGTCACCGTCTTTTAGAAGCGCTTTCCCGCCCTTAAACTCGCCCAGGCGGATTTCGGGCCCCTTGGTGTCGAGCAAAGTCGCGACGGGGATATCCTTCTCCCGCCTTAATTCATCGACAATGTCAAAGGTCTTTTTGTGGCTTTCATGCGTGCCGTGGGAACAGTTGAAACGGGCTACATCCATGCCGTTATCCATTAGCTGCCCTATCACTTCCCAGGTCATGGACGCGGGTCCCAGTGTGCATACTATTTTAGTTTTACGCAGCGCACCCATTTTTCAGCCGCCCTTCTTTAGATAAGCTTTTTTAATACACCTATAAATAATATTACCCGCAGGCGGGATTTTTGTCAATCATTTTGCCGTTACATTAAGGTAAAAGCACCGGGAATTTACTGCTATGCAGGGAGAATTTACTGCCGCCGTGTGGAAAACTCAGTGGAAAGTGTTAAAAGTCTGTATTTTCCGTTAAAGTTTTCAACAGCCTTCTGTTCCGGCGCAAAAAAAAAGGCCGTAATTTTTAACTGCGTTTTCCGGTGTTTTGGAAAAGCCGGTGGGATTAAGCCGGGTGGTAAATTTCTTCCTTTCCTAAATCCTCAATCCTGCCGAAGGCAGTTGACATTTACCGCGGGGGCTGTATAATGAAATATAGATTGAGCTAGAAAAAAGGAGCGCCGCTTATGTATGGTATCACAAAAATACAGGCTTTTGAGGATATAACCCTGGTATCCTTTCACGGCATCCCGCCCGACCTGCCGCTGCTGGGCGAGATTTTCACGGGCTTTGCGGATGCCGGTATAAATATTGACATGATCTCTCAAACCGCGCCGCTTGGGGGAAGTGTAAGCATATCGTTCACCTGCGGCGATACCGATATGGTAAAAGTGCTTGCGATTGCGAAGGACCTGCAGGAAAAATATCCGGACTTTAAGCCCCTTGTCACGTCAGGCAACGCGAAGGTGCAGCTCTACGGGGAGGAAATGCGCGAAACCCCCGGCGTATTTGCGCGCCTTCTCAGATGTATGTCGGGGATTGGGGTGCAAATCATGCAGGTTACAACCTCGGAGGTTGATATCAGTATGCTGGTGGACCCCGCGCATTTGGGGCAGGTGCTTTCCGTGGTAAATGACGCGTATGGGATTGCCTAGCGCAATAAGTTAAAACTTTGTTTTTATCGGCGGATTAAAATACCTCGCTTAATGCGGGGTATTTTTGCTACATTCATTCCCGTGCAAAATAACCGTGCAGCCTGTCCCGCATGAACCAAACCACCCCCTTACCCATACACTGTATTACCCGAAATATTTGAAAGAACCGGGGGGATTATCCTATGAAAAAGCACACTGTCATCGCGGTGGCAGGCGGTGATTTACGCAATGTACGGCTCGCCAACGCACTGGCGGAGAAGAAACCCGGCTGTAAAATCTATGGTATGTTTTTCGGCAATGATGTCAAGCTGTCCGAAAAGCTGAAAATCAGCGATGATGTGCGGCAGGTTTTTCCGCAGAGCGATATAATTATCCTTCCGCTGCCTGCGCTAAGCCCCGGTGGGACGATACATACGCCGCTTTGTGATGCCGAAATTTCATGGCAGGACTGTTTAGATTATATCCGACCGGGGACACTTGTAGCCGCGGGCAAGGTAAGCGAAGAAATGCTCCGTGACTCTATTGAAAACCGGTTTGAGCTGACAGACTATCTTGCCGGGGAGGAATTTGCTGTGCTCAACGCCGTACCGACGGCGGAGGGCGCGATCGAAATCGCCCTGCGCGAAATGCCGATAACACTGCATAAAGCTACCTGCATGATTGTCGGATACGGCCGCATATCAAAAGTCTTGACGGGGCTTTTGAAGGCGTTCGGTGCGCGCGTGCTTGTCGCGGCAAGAAAACATTCCGATTTGGCATGGGCGGAAATCGCCGGGGCCGAGCCTGTCCATATTACGCAGTTGGACAATAGCCTGCGGGATATTGATGTACTGTTCAATACTGTGCCGGCTGTAATATTGGACGGAGATAAGCTGGAGAAGCTTTCCGGGCACTGCCTTGTTATCGATTTGGCATCGAAGCCCGGCGGCGTGGATTTCCAGGCAGCTAAGCTTATGGGGATAAAAACGGTGTGGGCGCTGTCGCTTCCGGGAAAAACCGCACCGGTTTCAGCAGGGGATATCCTCCTTGCAACTATCAATAATATTATTGCGGAAAGAGGTTATACATAATGTCGGATAAAAAAATAAAGGTAGGGGTTGCCCTTTGCGGCTCCTTTTGCACTTTCGACGATGTCATGCCGGCGATCCGGGCGCTTGCCGGGGCAGGCTATGATGTTACCCCGGTCATGTCGGAGTATTCATACGCCACTGATACCCGTTTTGGAAAGGCGGCGCAGTTTATCGGCCTGCTTGAGGAAATAACAGGCAAGGAAGTATTACATACAATCGAGCAAGTCGAGCCTTACGGCCCCAAAGCGCTTTTAGACGTAATGGTAGTGGCGCCCTGTACGGGCAACAGCATCAGCAAAATGGCGCTCGGGATTACCGATACCTGTGTTACCATGGCGGCGAAAGCGCAGCTGCGCAATGAGCGCCCGCTGGTTATAGCGGTGTCTACAAATGATGCTTTGACTAACACGGCGAAAAATATCGGGAATTTGCTTAATTATAAAAATGTCTATTTTGTACCAATGAAGCAGGACGCGCCACACTCAAAACCGCGGTCCGTTGTCGCGGAGTTTTCGATGATCCCGGATTGCGTGGAGGCGGCGCTGAAAGGGCGGCAGGTACAGCCGATTTATCTGTAGGCATAAAATAAAGCGGGAGCCATGCAAATGTTTTTGCATGGCTCCCGATTTTGCTGGCACGCCCGAAGGAATTCGAATCCCCGACCTGTCGCTTAGGAGGCGACCGCTCTATCCTGCTGAGCTACGGGCGCGTATATGCACATATCCCCTACCGGGTATTTTACTATGGTTTTGTTGTCTTGTCAATATGCAATCAATTCGGCGTCTTGACAAATCTTACCTTTTGATATAGTATAGAAGCAGTATTTCAATGCATCGCGAAAGGATGAATTATCGATGACTGATCTGTTAAAGCTGCCAAAACTGGGGTTCGGGTTTATGCGCCTGCCGAAAAAGGATGGGCAGATTGACCTTGCGACGCTTAATGATATGGTGGATGAAGCCATGGGCAGCGGGGTTAATTTTTTTGACACCGCGTATGTGTACCACAGCGGGGAATCCGAAAAAGCGCTGAAAGCCGCCGTTGTTGACCGCTATCCCCGTGAAAGCTACATTGTATCCGATAAAATCCCCGCGTGGGAAATTGAAAGCCGCGAGGATATGGATAAGCTTTTCGCCACACAGCTGGAGCGCACCGGCCTTACATATTTCGATATGTATTTGATCCACAGCCTGGAAGAATCGCATAGGAACCGTCATGAAGACCCTGCGCTCGATTTCTGGGGCTGGGGGCAGGGCCTTAAAGAAAAAGGGCTGGTCCGTCACTTCGGTTTTTCGTTCCACGATACGCCGGAAAGGCTGGATGAAGTCTTGACCGCGCATCCCGAGGTTGATTTTGTATTCCTGCAGGTCAATTATCTAGATTGGGAAAACCCGCTTGTACACGCGGGCAAATGCTGTGAAATAGCCCGCAAGCACGGCAAGCCGATCATCGCTATGGAGCCTGTAAGGGGCGGGGCGCTGGCGTCTATGAAGCCCGAGTATGAAGCGCGGCTGAAGGCCCTCAATCCCGAAAGCTCTATTGCGTCATGGGCGATACGTTTTTGTATGTCCCTCGACGGCGTGGTTACGGCGCTAAGCGGTATGTCGGCGCCGGATCAGGTCAAAGACAATATCTCCACCATGAAAAACTACGCGCCCTTCTCCGAAGCGGAAAAAAGCTGTCTGGATCAAGTTACGAAGGAGCTTCTCGCCGCGCCTACAATCGGCTGTACGACCTGCGGCTACTGCGTGGACAGCTGCCCCGCAAACATAAATATCCCGAGTATTTTAACAGCTTACAATACTATTTTGACATACGGGGATTACGACAGGCCGCATTTCTATTACCGCGGGCTTGTTCAGAACGGCGGCGCGGCGTCCTCATGCATAGGCTGTAAAAAATGCGAGGAGCTTTGCCCGCAGCATTTAAATATCACGGATGCCTTGGAAAAGGCCTCGGCGGTATTTGATGTGAAGAAGTAAAACAAGCGGCGGCTGAATAAAGCTTTTGAGGGGGTGCTGTGTACCCCCTCAAAAGAATGTTAGAAGTTGTTTTCATAAGGAGAGATGCGAAAATGCGCCTTACAAAGCGCCTTGTTTTAATGGCGCGCGGGCATTGGGGACTGCTTGGTATTGCCGTAGCCGGCGTGATCGGCGCGGCCTTGCTGAATTTGATAACCCCCGAGATTGTGCGCCGCCTTACCGCGTCCTTGCTTGAGCCCGGCGGCATTGACGAGCGTTCGCTTGGTGTTTTATGCGTAATTTTAGCGGCGGCATATTTGCTGCGCGCTGTGTGCAGGTTTATCGGGCTGTCAATCAGCCATGTGGCGGCGTGGCGCTTTGTCGGCAAGCTGACCTTGACCGTGTACGATAAGCTGCAAAGCCTGTCTATGCGGTACTTCCAGGACAAGCAGACCGGCCAGCTTATGAGCCGCATGATCAACGACACCCGCCAGGCGGAGATACTCATCGCCCACGCCTTGCCCGACCTTATCAGCAACGCCATGATTATTATAGGCGTTGCGGTGATGCTTTTTATCATCAACCCCGCGCTTGCCGCCCTGACCATGATTCCCGTGCCCTTTGTAGTTTGGGCGGGGACATACTTCTCCAAGAAGGTCGCCCCGATGTTCCGCATTAACCAGCAGGTACTCGGGGAACTCAACGGCGTTGTGCAGGACAACTTGTCCGGTATGCGCGAGATTCAGGCATTCGGGCAGGAGCCTCGCGAACACGCAAAGCTGGACGGTTACAGGAAGCTTTACGAGGACGTCAACATCCGCGCAAACTTCGCAAACGGCGCGTTCCACCCGGGCATCGAGCTTTTGACCTCCATGGGCACGATTATTGTCGTGGGAATAGGCGGGCTGTTTGCTTTGCGCGGCGGGATGCACGTGCCGGACATCGTCGGGTTTCTGATGTACCTCAGCCTGTTCTACCAGCCGCTTGCGGCGCTTGCGCGCCTAGTCGAGGACGTGCAGGTTTCATACGCGGGCGCGGTTCGCGTCTTTGAGGTGCTGGACGAGGAGCCGGAAATCACAGACTCGCCAACTGCGGCGAAGCTTACAAACTGCCGCGGTAAGCTTGCGTTCAAGAATGTATCCTTCAGCTACAGCGACGGGGAGCCTGTACTGCGCGACATATCCTTTACGGCAGATACGGGCGAGATGATTGCGCTGGTCGGCGCGACAGGCGTCGGGAAAACAACAATAGCGTCTTTGATCACGCGGTTCTACGACCCTGTAGAAGGCAGCGTGGAGGTTGACGGGCTGGACATAAAAAATCTTATGCTTTCCGGCTTGCGTTCTAATATTTCGATGGTATTGCAGGATGTGTTCCTCTTCAACAGCACGGTGGCGGAAAACATCGCCTATGGTGTAGAAAACGCGTCGCAGGAGCAAATTGAGCAGGCCGCAAAGATTGCGCAGGCGCATGGTTTTATCACGGAGATGCCCGATGGCTACAATACATTGATCGGCGAGAGGGGCGTCCGACTTTCCGGCGGGCAAAAACAGCGCATCGCAATTGCCCGCGCTGTCCTGCGCGATACGCCTATACTTATACTCGACGAAGCTACATCGGCGGTGGACAATGAAACCGAGGCAGAGATACAGGCCGCCATCGAACGTCTCGCGGGCAGCAGGACAATTATCGTAATCGCGCACAGGCTTTCCACCATCATGCGCGCGGATCAAATACTGGTGCTTGAGGACGGCAAGGTTGTACAGCAAGGTACGTATGCTCAGCTGCTGGAAGCTGACGGGCCGTTTTCTAAATTGGCGGCAAAAGCTAAATAAAAAACGCCCCGCCGCAAGCAAAAACGGCGGGGCGCTTTATGTTTGGAGTCACTCCGACTCCTCGTGGCAGTCACAGCCGCAAGCGCACGGCTCGCCCGGTTTGCATTGGCAGTCATCGCCGCATTTACAATTTGGGCATTTACAATGCGGGTTATTGCAGCTCCCGTCTTGGATCATCGTGTTTCACCCCCTCTCAAGTAAACAATTCGCAAAAGCGCAAAGCTCCCCCGGCGCCTCAAGCTCAATTGTAGGATGCTGTATGCCTTCGTGTTTCAGGACATCGCGGAGCTTTTCCTTCAGCTCCGGTGTCGGGGCACAGTTTACCGCGACATGGGCAGTGAGTATGTTGTTTTCCTCGTCCAAAGCCCAGATGTGCAAATCGTGTACATCCTCTACCTCTTCAATGCTGTACAGCTTGCCTAAGATATGCTCTTTGCCGATCCCGTCGGGGGCGCATTGCAGGAAGATTGGTATAACCTGCCTTATATTTTTGACTACATTATACAGCACAAAAAACGCAATCCCAAAAGACAGGATCGGGTCAATTACCGTAAGCCCCGTGAAATACATAAGCGCGGAGCCGATCAGCACGGCAGCCCAGCCCAGCACATCCTCAAGCAAATGCAGTGACACGACCCTTTCATTGATAGAGCTTGCTTTGCGGGTTTTCAGCGCGCCTATGCCGTTTGCGGTGATTCCCAGCACGGCAAGCCAAAACATCCCCGCGGCGTTTGTTTCCTGCGGCGCAAACAGGCGCGCCGCGGCCTCCGACAATATATAAACGCTGCCGATAACCAGCACTATCGAGGTTATAACCGCCCCGATAAGTGAGTACCGCCTGTATCCGTATGTATATTTGGCATCTCCGCCTTTTTTGGATTTTCTTTGGAAATACCACGCAAGCGCAAGTGACAGGCTGTCCCCAAAATCATGGACCGCGTCTGAAATAATAGCGACGCTGTTTGTGAGTATCCCGCCGATAACCTCAATTATTGTAAAAGAGAAATTGAGGAAAAACGCCATGCCGATATTATCTTCGTGATTGTGGCTGTGGCCGTGGCCGCCGCCGTGATTATGCGCCATCTATACACACCCCCTACTCTGCTGACCGATCCTTACGGTAATATAATACCATTAACTAATATTGCCTGCAAGTACGCACTTTAATGTGGCATGGTATCAAATAAGTAACCGGGGCGAAGCGGCGCGACGCGCAGGATTTAGGTTTTAGGATTGAGGATTTAGGAAGGGAAGAAAAATAAGTTTTGTTCTTTTCCTAAAACCTATAACCTAAAACCTAAATCCTGCCGAAGGCCGTAGGGGCTGTAATCTGCCGCCCGCTTTTTGCCCCCTTCGCGACCGAAGGGGGGAAGGGGGGTGGTCTTTTGGCGGCGGTTTGCGGGAACAAACCC
>WRLS01000017.1 GCA_009776345.1 Oscillospiraceae bacterium
GGGGGGGGGGGGGGGGGTGGGCGGGGGGGGTTGTTTTGGGGCGGGTTTTTATGGAAACCCCCCCCGCCGTCGGCGGCCGGCCCCCCCTTCGTGCGCGAAGGGGGCAGGGGATGGGTGCGAATTATCGCGGCGCATCGTACAATGCGGGCGGGGATGGAACCCCGCCCCTACGGCCTGCGGCAGGATTTAGGTTATAGGTTTTAGGATATAGGAAGGGAAGAAACGACAAGTTTCTTCCCTTCCCTAAATCCTTGTTTCCTAAATCCTTAATCCTGCGCGAAGCGCCGCGCTGCCGCTGTTACGGTGTTTTTCATCAGCATGGCGATTGTCATCGGGCCGACGCCGCCGGGGACGGGGGTTATGTAACCCGCGACCGGCTCGCAGGAGCTGAAGTCCGCGTCGCCGCACAGCTTGCCGTTTTCATCGCGGTTCATGCCCACGTCAATGACAACCGCGCCGGGATTTATCATATCCCCGGTGAAAAATTTTGCCTTGCCGATAGCGCAAATTAAAATATCCGCGGTTTTGCAAATAGCCGGTAAATCTTTCGTCTTTGAGTGGCAGATTGTAACCGTGGCGTTTTCGTGCAGAAGCAGCATCGCCATCGGCTTCCCGACAATGTTTGAACGCCCGACAACAACGCAGTTTTTGCCCTGCGCGGGAATGCCCTCGGCGCGCAGAAGCTCCATAACCCCCGCCGGTGTGCAGGGCAGGAAATTGTATTCGCCGATCATAATCGCGCCGACATTTTCGCGGTGGAAAGCGTCCACATCTTTTTTCGGGGAGATTGCGGCTATCACCTCGCGCTCATCGAGATGGGAAGGCAGCGGGAGCTGCGGCAAAATCCCGTGGATGCTTTCTTTTTTGTTGAGCGTGCCGATAAGCTCCAAAAGCTCCGGCATGGAGACATCTTCGGGCAGGTTGTAGCTTTCGGAGTGTATGCCGAGCTGGGTGCATATTTTTATCTTATTGCGGACATAGACCCGCGATGCGCTGTTGTTGCCGGCGATGATCACCGCAAGCCCCGGGACGATGCCTTTTTCTTTTAGGGAAAGGACATCCGCCCCCAGCTTTTCGAGAAATTCGCCGGAGATTTTTTTGCCATCTATGATTTTTGCCATTAGTTAGCCTCCTTCGCAAAAATTATGGAATTGATGTAAATAGTGTTTTGTAGGGGCGGGTTTCCATGCGGCCTACGGCAGGATTAAGGTTTGAGGTTATAGGTTTTAGGGGAAGGACGAATCTTATAGTTTCTTCCCTTCCTCAATCCTTAAACCTTATTCCTAAAACCTGCGGCGCTATGCGCCGCCAAAAGACAACCCCCGGCGCTCCGCGCCACCCCCTTCGTGCGCGAAGGGGGCAAGGGATGGGTGCGAATTATCACGGTGCATCATGCAGGCGGCAGATTGCCGCCCCTACGGCCTTCGGCAGGATTTAGGTTATAGGTTGTAGGATATAGGAAGGGAAGAAATTTGTTGTTCCGTCCTTTTCCTCAAACCTCGATCCTCAATCCTCAATCCTGCGCGCAGCGTCGCCCCCCTCGTCTGTTTGCTCCGGGGCGGGGTCCGCGCCCTCCTCTATTGCGGCGGTCCCTTCCTCATGGGCGGTTTGTGTTTTTTTATTCTTATCCTTTTTGGGATAGAATTCTCCCGCTAAAACCAGCTTGCCCTCCTGCGTATCGCGGTATAACTGCAAATAAGAGGGGTCGCCTTCCCTTTTTATCTTGGACATTACAAGGGTCATCACAACCGCTGACGCAAGGAAGCACAGGAACGCAAGCATCTGCGAAACCTTAAGGCTGCCGAGCAACAGGCTGTCTGTGCGCAGGCCTTCTATGAAAAACCTGCCCAGCCCGTACCAGCCCAGATATATCAGCGTAAGCTGGCCGTCGAACCGCCGCCTGGTTGTAAACCAATACAAAAACAGGAAACCGGCGGCACACCACAGGGATTCATATAAAAAAGTGGGATGCACGGGCATATCGGGGTTTACATTCATGCCGATGCTCTCCAGCCCTGCCCTGTTTTGGCGCAGGTAATGGACGATCGACGGGCTGGTCATGCCCCATGGCAGCGAGGTGTTGGAGCCGAAAGCCTCGTGGTTTGTGAAGTTGCCCCAGCGCCCGATTGTCTGGCCGATCAAAAATCCGCCGGAGGCCAGGTCCATCGCGGGCAAAAATTTAATTCTGCGTATTTTGCACATTATCAGCCCTGTGAATATGGCGAAGATAATCGCGCCGTAAATCGCAAGGCCGCCTTGGCGTATATTAAATATCGCGGCAATGCCCTCAAACTCGTCACGGCTGAACGCGACATAATACAGCCGCGAGCCAAGGACGCTTGAGATTATCGTAACAAGAAGCACGTCGGAGACCCGGTCGGGGTCCACGGCGAATTCTTTTGTGCGGCTGAAAAAATACAGGCACGCCGCCAAAAGCCCGACCGAAATTAAAATGCCGTACCAATATATAGGCGAGCCGCCTATGTAGAATGCCACGCGGGATATTTCCAGATCCAGCCCAAGCCCGGGGAAGCTGACGGTTTCGGTCATTGTGAAAGCTCCTTTTTTATAATTCGTAATGCGTAATGCATAATTCATAATTAAAAATGTTGACACCGTATGTTATGCCGTAGGGGCGGCAATCTGCCGCCCGTATTGCACGACGCATTGCGGTAATTTGCGAACCACCCCGTCCGGCTGCGCCGTCCACCCCTCCAAGGGAGGGGAATTTGGGATAAAACAGGGCGTAATTCCCCTCCTTTGGAGGGGTGGCGCGTATGTGCCGGGGTGGTTTCTACGGCGCTGCGCGCAGGTTTTAGGTATTAGGATTGAGGATTTAGGAAGGGAAGAAATTTATTGCATCGTCCTTTTCCTAAAACCTATAACCTAAAACCTTATTCCTGTGGTGAAGCCTATGGCTTCACCACCGACATACTACTCCGATTTACATCAAAGCTTACTTTAAGGCGGGCTTCGAGGTCGTCGACGGTCAGTGCCGCGATCATCTCCGTCACGCTGTAAACCTCCACGCCTGCGAAATGCGCGGAAAGCATAAACGACGCCACGGATTCTACCTTGCCGAAAATCCCCATGTAGGAGCCGTAGGATGCTTTTTTGTATCTGCCGAACAGCTTCGGGTCTATGCCCTGTGCTTTTATGCGCGTGATTTCCTTTGCGATTTCGTCCCTTACGCGCGCGGGGTCGCGGGATTCGCCGCCGAATACGGCGAAGGAATAATCGCGGCTGGACATGGCGTCGCCCGAAAATTCGGAGTTTATCAGCCCCTCGTCGTAGAGCCTTCTGTACAGCGGCGTGGAATCCCCGGCGATGATTTCCAGTAGTATATCGTCCATGATTTGATTTTTGACATTGTCCCTCTCGCCCGCCGGGTCTGCCTTGAAGCCGATATGGAAAAGCGGGAGCGCGACGGGCAGGTTCTGCTCGATGTAATCCAGGCGGACCGATTTCGGTTCGTCTGTTTGGGCGCGCTCGATTGTGATATCTTTTGCCGGGCTGAGCATACGGTCGGCGGTTTCCAGCACGGTTTCTATGTCAAAGCCGCCTGCAACGCAAAGCACCATGTTGCCGAGGTTGTAAAACGTGTTGTAGCAGCGGTAGAGAAGCTCCTTGTCTATCTGCGCGATAGACTGCTCTGTGCCGACGATATCGATCCTGACCGGGTTATTGTGGTACATCGCGTCCAGCAGGTTGAAATAAGCGCGGAATTCCGCGTTGTCCTCATACATTTTTATTTCCTGGCCGATTATGCCCTGTTCCTTTTCCACGGTTTCGTCGGTGAAATACGGGCGGCTTACGAAATCGAAGAGGATCTCCAGCGACTGCGCGAAATTTTCGGTGCAGGAAAAAAGGTAAGCCGTGCGGTCGAAGGAGGTGTAGGCGTTTGCCGATGCGCCTGTTGCGGCGTAGCGGATAAACGCGTCGCCCTCTTCGTTTTCAAACATCTTGTGTTCTAAAAAGTGCGCGACGCCCTCCGGGACTTTTACAAAATCGGCGTCCTCGCCTGTTTTAAAGCAGGTGTCAACAGAACCGTATTTTGTGGCAAAAAGCGCATAGGTATGGTTAAAGCCCTGCATGGGGTACAGGCGCATTTCCAGCCCAGAGCTGTGCTTTATCTGCCGGTAAGCTTCCCCTAAACGCGGGGAGGTTATAATCTCGGTTTTAGTTTGCATCGGAAGCGCCCTCCCCTTCTTCCCCGCCGTGCAGGCAGTATACGGTGTCGAGCTGTATGCGCCTTGCCGCCTCGACCAGCTGTGTTTTTGTCACTTCGCAGAGCGCGGCCGCGTCCTCCTCGGGCGTTTTCGCTTCCCCGCCCTTGCTGCCGTGGCGGAAAAATTGGTGCAGGTACCAGGATTCCATGGCGGAAGGGGAATCCGTGCTTTTTGTTATAGAACTTGCGGCAAGCAGTTTTGTGTTGGCAAGCTCCTCGTCCGTGACCTCGCCGTCCTGCACTGCCTTTATCTGGCGCATAATTTCGCCCTGTGTGGTTTTTCGGTTGGCGTATTCTATGCCGCTGTCCACTACAAGCAGGCGGTTGTACCTGTCGTAATTTGCGGCGCAGTAGTAGCAAAGGCTTAGCTTTTCGCGGACGTTGAGGAAAAATTTTGAAAACGGCGTGCCGCCCAAAACGGCGGAGCAAAGGCGCATGGCGTATTGCTCCTCGTCTGTTGTAACATCGCCGACACGGAAGCCCATGACGAGCTTTGCCTGGTTGACGTCCATGACCTCTTCCTCATGTTTTACACTATCGGCGGTTGTGCGCAGCGGGATAAGGGAAAAACCGGGGGCCTTGCGTTTGACTTTAGAAAACTCCCGCGTGAAAATATCTTTTGCTGTAGAAGGGTCGCCGCAGCCTGTAAATGTAATTTCAACAGAAGCGGTTTTCAGCATATTGCGGTACGCCTGCGCCGCCGACCGCGCGGTTATAAGCCCTGCGGTTTCGGCGGTGCCGTATTTGCGCACGGCGACAGGCTCCCCCGCGCACATTGCCTGCATACATTTTGAGAGCGCGTAGGAGCGTTTTTCGTTGATTTCGGCCTCAATGCTGTCTAAGATAAACCGGCGTTCAAGCTCAGTGTCTTTTTCGTCGAAAACGCCGTTTTTGTCAAGCTTTGGGTCGAGCGCGACTGCCGCCAAAAGCGAGGCGCACTCGCCCGTGATATCCTCGCCCTCCAACGCGAAACGGTTGTCCAAGCCTGAAAGCGAAACGCCGATTACCTGCCAGCCGTTTACCTTGGAGATACCGGCGGAAAGCGACGCGCCGTAAAGCTCCGCCAATTTGCCGTTGAAGTCGGAGAAGTCCGGTATTTCGCGGCAGCCCTTCCGCAGTATATACGGGACAACGGCGTTGTCGGACGCGGTCGCCGCGTCCAGGGGCATAATGAAATTGATTGAAACCAGGTTGCGTTTGAATTTAGGGTCGGGGATATGGCTGAAAAAGACCTTCTCCCCGATTTCCGCCCTTGTCATCGAAGCGGCCATATGATGCTCTCCTTTATGCGGCTTGTCCGTGGATTTTTGTGTTTTATGGTATTATAGCATTACTTGAATAAAATGGCAAACGCAAATAGAAAATAGAAAATAGGAATTAGAAATTAGGAAGGGAAGGAATGGTGGGTTTTGTGCCTGTTTTGAACCACCCCGTCAGGCTACGCCTGCCACCCCTCCAACGGAGGGGAATTTCGGGCGGCAGGTTGCCGCCCCTACGCAAAAAATATGTCACGCCGCTATCTTGCCCCCTTCGCGCACGAAGGGGGTGACGTCCGCAGACGGCGGGGGTTGTTCCCCGTAATTCGCCGCCGAAGGACAACCCCCGGCACTTTGTGCCACCCCCTTCGTGCGCGAAGGGGGCAAAAAACGCAATATTGTTGATTGTTTGGTAATTTGCGGGCGGCAGATTGCCGCCCCTACGCAAAAAATACGTTGTGCTGTACAAAACACCAAAACACCCGTTCCACCCTCTTTAAAAAAGAGGGTACGTCCTACGGTTGCTTTGTGCTTTTATTATGAAAGAATAAATCTTATTGTAGCCTTACCCTCTTTTTTAAAGAGGGTGGCGCCGTGACGACTTGCTCGTCGCGGTGACGGGTGTTTTGCCTTCGGCAGGATTGAGGTTTTAGGATTAAGGTTTTAGGGAAAGGACAGTGCGGTAAAATTCTTCCCTTCATTATCAATTCTCAATTATCAATTCATGTCGCCCGCCATCCAGCGGGACAAAATCGGCGGGCTTGCCGCCGGCGTACATTACCGTGCCGCCGGCGTGTATGGTTAGGTTTATTTGCGTGCCGCGTATTACGGCGGAGATTTTCGCCTGTTGCCAATCCGGCGGGAGCTTCGGCGAGAAGCGCACTTCGTTTGCTGTTATCTTCATGCCGAAGATATGCTCCAGCACCGCGCGGTAATACCACGCCGCCGCCCCGGTGTAAAGCGACCAGCCGCCGTGGCCGGGCGCCGCGGGGTTTGCGTAGATATCCGCGGCGATGGAGTATGGCTCTAATTTATACGCGCGGGAAAGCTTGGGATCCGATGCGCGGAAGGCGGGGTTTGCCCAGCTTAGCACCTGAATGGCTTTGTCCGTTTCGCCGCATTGCAGCAGCGCGATCGCAAACCAAATAGACGCGTGGGTATACTGGCCGCCGTTTTCCCTTAAGCCGGGCGGGTATGCCTTTACATAGCCGGGGCTTTGGGGGCTGTTTTTGAAGGGCTTTGTGAAAAGCGCGGTCAGCGCGTTGTCGTGATCGGCGAGCTTTTCCCAAGCGTTTTCCATGGCGGTTTTTACGCGGGCCCTGTCCGGCATATCCGATAAAACCGCGAAGCTTTGCGGCAAAAGGTCGATGGAACACTCCGTGTTTTTCGCGCCGCCCATTTCCCTGCCGTTGTCAAAAAAGGCGCGCAGGTACCAGCTGCCGTCCCAGCAGTGTTCATCCACGGCGGATTTAAGCGCCGCAGAACGCGTGCGGCAAAGCTTTGCGTAATCTTCGTCGCCGTATATTTCGCTGACTTTCGCGAAGCGTTCTAAAACGACCGAAAGGAACATCGCAAGCCAGACGCTTGTCCCCTTGCCCTTCAGTCCAATTGAGCTGAAGCCATCGTTCCAGTCCCCGCAGCCGATCAGCGGCAGGCCGTTTGTATTCAGGTTATGGCCGCGCTCCAAGGCTTTTTGGCAGTGGGTGTAGATATCCTCGCGCAGGTCGCTTTTTTCCGGGGAGATATAGCGTTCGTGGATGCCGATGGGCAAAGGCTCCGCGCGAAGATAACTTTGGCGGACGGATAAAATCGCGCTGTCCCCTGTGTTTTCTATATATTCGCAGACGGCAAGGGGCAGCCATAATAGATCGTCCGAGAATTTTGTGCGCACACCGCGCAGGCCGCCCATGTTGGCAGGGAGATTGTGCCACCAGTGAAGGACGTCGCCCTCCTCAAACTGGACGCCGCCGCAGCGGATTATATGCCTTTTTGTAAGATCGGGGTCAATGAGCAGGTACGCCATCGCGTCCTGGAGCTGGTCGCGGAAGCCGTAAGCCCCCCCGCACTGGTAAAACCCGCACCGCCCGTAAATTCGCGATGAGAGCATTTGGTGCGGGATGAAGTTGTTGACCATCTCATCCAGCGCCTTGTCGGGCGTGTTTATGATAAAGCTGTTTTTGGTTTTGCCGCAGTTTTCTTCGGGCGGATTTATTTCTGCCATTTTTATTGCCGCCGCCTCTGTCTGCCCCGCGCTTAGTATAAAACGGATTTTGCTTTCCCCGCCCGCGGGGATTTTTAGGGGGACAATTACAGCGGCGCAGGGGTCGTTTTGCGGGGAGATACTGACGCTTTCCCAATCGCCCGACAGGAACGCCGCGCGGTCGGTCGTGAAGGTTTTTTGTGTTTCATCTTCTGTATGCGCGGTGATTGCCATGTGGCATTTTGCCGCTGTGTTGTAGGCGTTCTGCAAAACCAGGCAGCCGTCCCGCACATCGGGGCAGATATAGCGCGCGGTTTCTCCGGTTGTGCCGAGGACAGGCTCGGTGTAATATGCGGTATTGGCGGTGACTTCACGCGCGGTTGTATTGCGAAGTGTGACATCGATGATTTTCGCGAAGCCCCTCGGGCGCACGGTGATTTTGACCTGTGAAGCTATGCCTTTTATTTCCCCGGAAAAGGACGCAAACTCCGGTGAAAAAGCCGCTGTTGCGCCGTTCGCGAGGTCGTAGCAGCTGCCACCGTATTTTAGAAGAAGCAGCTCGCCCGTGTTTCCCGTGGAGATGTCGTTGCTCCATGGGGTAAGCTTGTTTTCGCGGGAGTTTACAGCCCAGGTATAGCCGATGCTTTTGTCCGAAACCAATGTGCCGAACACCGGGTTTGCCAGCACATGGCTCCACGGAAGGGGGGACGCTTTATCTTTCCCGACGTAAAACGCGCCGCCCGAAAACGCCCCGCCGATTACGCTGTAATCTGTATTTTGCGGTAAATCCGCGGGGGAAACGGGGAGGATTTCCATGGGGCGGAAATGCTCTTCGGCGGTTTTGTTTTTGGGGCCGGGAGGGTTTTTGCCGATTGCGAAGTGCCTTGTGACCGCGCGGAAAAGCGTGAGCGTCTCACCCGAGAGCTGACGGTGGCTGAGCAGATGCACGCCGCCCTTTGCGCCCAAGGTAAGCGCGCCGCCGTTTTGGCGGATTACAGCGGCGAGCTTTTCGATTTCCTCGTCGCTGTCGCACAAAACGACCAGGTCGAACTCCACGTTAAAGGCGCGCAGAAGGCCGTGAAGGCGCAGGTAGCCGTGCAGGACAGGCTCGTCCAAATCGCGCGGCCGCTCGATTAAAGCGATTGGGAAATCGCCCGAAACGCCTGTGTGCCAGAGGCCGCTTTGCCCGAGGCGGTTGTTTTTGCGGTCCTGCGCGTTCTCACAGCCCTGCACGGTGAAAAGAAGGCGGCTGAGCAGGGCGGAGCCCAGCCGGCCCTCCAGTGAATCCATGAGAAGGGGGGATTTCGCGGCGTATTTCGGTTCCAGAAGCCCTGCGTTGCGCATGGAGATTACGCTTTCTATGCCCTCCTCGCGGCTCCTTGACGCGCAGACCAGAAGCGTGGCGGAGGCCTTTCCGCCCGCCGGTACGGTAATTTCAAACGAAAGCGCGCAACAGGCATCCGGCACGCCCGCGCCCGAGTTTTCAAGCTTTTCCCCAACATGGCGCAGAAGGCCCTTTGTGCCGGCGGGCGCCTGCATTAAATTTTCGCGGCGGGTTTCGTAGGTGAAATGAACCTCCTCTAAAAAGCCGACGGTTAAAAATGTGTTCTCCGTTGCGTCGCGGTTCCTTCTGCGGAAAATGATACAGCGGGACTGCGGGTCATACTGAGAGGTTACAAAAAGCTTTGAGTAGGCGGGGTGCGCGCTGTAGTCGCGGTTGTCGCAAAGCGTGGGCTCCAAATAAAACAGCACGCCGAAGCTCTCCCTGCGCGAGGTGTCGTTTTTTACGGTGTAGTGCCTTTGCTGACAGGAGACAGTGGGGTGGATAACACAGCGCAAAGATGTTTTGACCCCGCCTTTTTCGGCGAGATACGTTACAGACTGCTCCTGCTGCTCTACTGTGTATTTTGCCGCGCTGTCGTAAAAGGGCGCGGCGGTTGCGGGCAGGCGGCCGTTTTTCGTTTTAAGCACGGCGGTAAAGCCCTGCGGGTACCGCAGCAGGTCCGTGCCGCGCCGTGTAAGGTCTATACTGCCGAATTTGAGGTAGCCCGCGCCCGTGTCTGTGAGTATATCTGTCATCTCGCCGTTGGAGAGCAGCATACATTTGGGCGACGCGGGGTTTATATCTCCGCTTGCCTCGCGGAATTTCGGGCGCTCGCCCCGCGGCATCCTGCCCGTAAGCCCGAGGTTATCGTAAACGATGGTGTTCTTCGTGATCTTTTCCTCCAGGAATTCATGCGCGGATTTCATGTAGTTGTCCGCCATGAAGCGTTTTTGCATGACCGATGCATAGAGCGCGTTTGCGCTGGCGACCATGCTCATGCCCAGATGATGCGCCATATAACTGCGCGTAACAGCCAGTGAGGCCTTGCCCACGCGGCTTTCGGTGAAATCCACAGCTTCGTAGAAGCCGTAGCGGCCGTAGACGCCAAGCTCCCGCAGTTCCCGCAAATTTCTCATAGATGAGTTTGGGTTCATTGGGATTGTGATGAAGGTGGAATAGGGTGAAATGACAAGGTCGCGGTCCAGCCCGCGCTTTACGCCGAGCTTTGCGTCCCCGTGCGCCTTGTACTGGTAGTTCAGGTTATTGTCGAAGGCGTAGAACGCGCTTTCGCTGACGCCCCAGGGGATGCCCTTGTCCCGCGTGCGTTTTTTCTGGCAGTACAGGCAGTAGATGAGCGCCTCGCCAACTAAAGAGCCGTCCTCCACGGGGAGCAGGAGATGCGGCATAAAATATTCAAACATCGTGCCTGTCCACGAAACCGGGCCCGCGTAGCTGCCGCTGCGGGACATGGTGCGCACAAGGCTCCCCCAGTGCTTTTTGCCGACGAGCTTGCGTGCAACGGCGTAGTAGCTGGTAAGCCGCGCCTCGCTCATTAAAAAATCATAGCGGGAGTGGGACATCTCCTCGCTTTCCATATCGTAGCCGATAGAAAAGAGATGTTTTTTTTCATCGTAGAAGGCGGTCAGGTCACAGCCCGCGATGATGTCGTCAATGCGTGCAATAACCGCCCCAAAGCTCGAAATTTTAGAGGTGTATTCCCGCAGGCCCTCTTTTAGCGCGACAAGGCTGCATATAAAATTGCCGCAGTCCACAAAGGAAACGAACGCCGGGCGCAGGGGCTCGAGCGTATGGGTGTCGTACCAATTCAGCAGGTTGCCCTTCCAGGTCTCCAGCTTTTCCACGGAGGAAAGCGTGCGTTCAATGCGGCGGTAAAGCCCGCCCGTGTCGATAAAGCCCATATCCCGCGCCGCCAATACAGACAGGAGCATCATGCCGATATTCGTGGGGGAAGTGCGGTTTGCCACACGGTAAACCGGCGACTGCTGGATATTGTCCGGGGGGAGGAAGTTGTTTTTTTCGTCCGCGAAGTCCTCGTAGTAACGCCACATTGCGGCGTTGTAGGAGAGAAGCGTGTCGCGGTCCTTTTCGCTCAGCCCGTGGTCGTCGTCCGGGGATTGGCGGGCCGTTAAAAAAGCGGTGGGGACAATCAGCGCGAACAGCAGCCCGATTACCTTGAGCGCGGGGCTGCCCGCGAAAAACAAAAACGCCAAACCCGCAAGCTGGGCAATGCCGTACCGCGAAACCGCGGAAACAAACGTGGCTCTACGCGCGTCCGCCTGTGCGGCGGTTGTCCACTCCAGCATATTGCGTTTGCTGACAAATACGCGCCAAAGGGATCGCAGTGCCGCGTCCGCTGTGATGACCGACTGCGCGGGGAGCATGATGAGCAGCATGAGGCCCTGCGCGACAAGCTCCATTGTGTGAGGGAGCGTGCGCGTGAAAAACTTGCGGGACAGTGTGAAGATGCCGCCTGACACAAGCGAATTCGCCGCTGCCCAAAAGGACGGGAAGCACACGCCCAGCACGCCCGCCAAAGTAAGCACGGTTTTTACGCGGCCGGGCAAGAACAGCGCGAGGATAAGGCACAGCAAGGCAAAAACCGGTGTGAGGGAGCGCCGCAGGTTATCGGCAAGCTTGTATTTAGAGAGCGCGGAGATGGGGTTGCCCCAAGTTTTGCCGTCCGCCTTGTAGCGGGCCGCGATAAATACGGCGTTCTGCCAGTCCCCGCGCAGCCAGCGGTGCAGGCGCGAAAGCCAGCTTGTCATGCTTACGGGGGCGCCGTCGCTCATTGGGGCGTCGGACACAAAGCCGCATCGCAGGTACGCGCCCTCCAGAATATCGTGGCTGAGTACGCGGTTTTCGGGGAAGCGGCTGTCCAGCGACCGGTAAAAGCTGTCGATGTGTATAAGCCCTTTGCCGGCGAAGATGCTCTCGCCGAAAAGGTCCTGGTAGTAATCCTTGTCGCGGGTCTCGTATGCCGTCACGCCGCCGCAGCCTGACATCACGCGGGAAAAGGCGGTTTTCTTCGCGCTGTAGAGGTCTATGCTTATTTTCGGGCAGAGGATGCCGTAGCCCTCCCGCACGACGCCGTCATTGTCCGCTACGGGTTTGTTGACGGGGTGCATCGCGACGCTGACCATTGTTTGTGCGCTTTCGTAAAGCAGGTCCGTGTCCGCGTCCAGCGCGATGACGAACTTGATTTTCGGCAGAACCGCGCGGTCCCCCGCGAATGTATGCACGGAGGTCCGGTCGCCTTTGATAAACCGTATAAACTCCGTAATCGCGCCGCGCTTGCGCTCCCACCCGCTGTATTTGTTTTGGGTCTTGTTGAAGACGCGCCCGCGCAAAAATAGCATGAAGCGGCTGCCGTAACGGTCGTTTAGGCTGTCGACTACTTTGCGCGCGGCTTTTACCTGCGCCTCGTCCTGTTCGCTTTGGGGGTAGGGCGATTCCCCGAAATCCGCGAGGATGCAGTAGTACAAATCGGGGTCGGAGTTTGAGAAGTAGAGCTGTTCTAATCTTTCGGAAAGCCTTGCGCTGTCGGATGCCTTCGGTAAAAGCGTGGAGACAAGCACGACGGTTTTCGGCTTGTTTTTAACTTTTTTCGGGTCCATGCGCGGGAGGAAATCGGTTTGGGTACCCGCCAAAAAAAACTGTGTGAGTACAGGGCGGAAAACCTCCCATAAAGGCAGTAAAAGCAGTATGGCAAGCCACCATGCCCGCGCCCAAAACGCCGCCGCGATTGAAGCGGCAAGCGGTAACGCAGCTTGCGCCGCAAGTGAGAATGCACCGCGCCTTCTCCTCGGTGCGGTTACGGCGCTGTGGCGCAAAATCCGATGGCCTATGTGATTTTTCGCGTTATCGCTGTCTTTTGGCGCGTCTTTTGCGTTTTGCAGGAAACCGGACGCGACTTCATCCTCGCGGCGGTTTTCTTTTTCTGCGATGCGGGAAATGAGGTAGCGGTAATAGCGGCGGCTCTCGTCCGTCATATTAGGATAAACGCCCGCCGGATCCATGGAAAGTATGCGCTCTACTTTTCCGGTGCGGCTTATGACGGCCTCCATATCAATAGAAGGCAGCTTTGAATAGCCGATGACCGCGTATGCCATTTCCTTTTCCCCGCGGCCTTCAAAACAGGCGCGGTATGCCATATGGAGCAGCGCCGCCCTGACCGCGGCGGGAAACGCGGCAAAGGCATCCTCCCCGAGGCTTTCATGCGCGCACAGTGCGTCTAAAATGCAAAAGGCGGTATCGTCGCATATAGCGGGCAATGTTTCCCGCAAAACTTCGTCAACCACGGCAAAAAGAAGGGGGACACAGCTCGCATTGCCTTTTTTCAGAAGGGCCTTTATATCCGCGCGGCACTGCTTGCTTTCCTTTTCCAGGACATAATAGTTATCGCCCAGCCAGACATCCTGCCCGGGGGCGCTTTCTTGTTTTGTATCCCTTAAAACTTTCATGTAGCGGGCGCGCAGTTTTTTTGTATGCGCCGCTATGCGCCGCGAAATTTCCCGCAGGCCGGGAAGGCCGCCGCGCGCGGAAAAACTTGCGGCGGCATCGGCTGCCAATTTATGGTCTAAGATTTTATCGCTCATTTAAGCCAAGCTCCCTGAAAAGGTGATGCATATGGGTGTAATATAATGTTCACCAAATAGGGCGGGAAAATACAGAATGGGGAGAATTCGTGATGAGTAATTAAAAACAAAACACCCGTCTTCAAAGCGGCAAGCCGCTTTGAAGCCACCCTCTTTAAAAAAGAGGGTAAAGCTACAATAAGATTTATTTTTTCATCAGAAAGCGCAAAACAACCGTAGGACGCGCCCTCTTTTTTTAAAGAGGGTGGAACGGGTGTTTTGCCTTCGGCAGGATTTAGGATTGAGGTTTTAGGTTTTAGGAAAAGGACTGAACGACAAATTTCTTCCCTTTCCTGAACCCTTATTTCCTGAAACCTGAATCCTGCCGAAGGCACAACCCCCGCCGCCTGCGGGCGGCACCCCCTTCGTGCGCGAAGGGGGCAGGGGAAGGGCAAAGGCAAAACACCCGTCACCGCGACGAACAAGTCGTCACGGTGCCACCCTCTTTAAAAAAGAGGGTAAAGCTACAATAAGATTTATTCTTTCATATATAAATCGCAAAACAACCGTAGGACGTACCCTCTTTTTTAAAGAGGGTGGCGCGAAGCGATTTATCGCTTCGTGACGGGTGTTTTGCCTGCGGTAGGTTTTAGGATTTAGGTTTGAGGATTTAGAAAGGGATGTAGGGGCGGGCTTCCATGCCCGCCCGCATTGTGCGATGCGGATTTTTGGCGTGCCGGGTCGTCACGCCCTACGAACCACCCCGTCAGGCTGCGCCTGCCACCCCTCCAAGGAGGGGAATTTCGGGCGGGAAAACCCCGCCCCTACGGCGCTGCGCGCAGGATTGAGGTTTTAGGATTGGGGATTTAGGAAGGGAAGAAATTTATTGCGGCGTTTTTTAATTATAAATTATGCATTATAGAAATTATGTTCTTCTACGCTTGCATTATTTATATATCTATGATAAAATAATTTTGTGTGTGTATTTTTTAGAACCGGGGATGTAGCGGCTGTATGAATGATATAATTTTAGAGCTTCGCGGGGTGAAAAAAAGCTTCGGGCAGACCGAGGTTTTGATGGGCATTGACCTGACCGTCAACCGCGGGGAGTTTATCACGCTCCTGGGGCCTTCGGGGTGCGGCAAAACGACAACCCTGCGGATAATCTCCGGGCTTGATATGCCCGACGGCGGCAGTATCATCCTGGAGGGGCGGGACGTAACATACATAGAGCCCGACAAGCGCGATGTAAACATGGTGTTCCAAAACTACGCGCTGTTCCCGCATATGTCCGTGGAGGAGAATATCGGCTATGGGCTGAAGCTGAAAAAACGGCCGCGCCGTGAAATTTCGGATGAGGTTGAGGCCGCGCTGTTGCTCGTCCAGCTTGAGGGCTATGGGAAGCGCCGCCCGAATGAGCTTTCCGGCGGCCAGCGCCAGCGTGTCGCGATTGCGCGCGCGATTGTAAATAAACCGAAGATACTGCTGCTGGATGAGCCGCTGGGCGCGCTTGACCTGCAGCTTCGCAGGCAAATGCAAATTGAGCTGAAGCGCCTTCAAAAACAGCTTGGCATCACGTTTATTTATATCACCCACGACCAGGAGGAGGCGCTGAATATGTCCGACCGCGTCGCCGTGATGCGCGAGGGTCGGTTTGAGCAGATAGGCAGCCCCGCCCAAATATACGACGAGCCGAAAACCACGTTTGTGGCGGCGTTTGTCGGCAACGCGAACATTATTGCGGGTATTGCGGGGGAAAGCGGTGACGGCAATATTGCGATGCTTCACAGCGGCGGCAGTGTCCGTGCCGCGCTACGGGACAAAACCGTGCCGCATGGGCAGCTGCTGACTCTGGCAATCCGCAGTGAGCAAATAGAAATTGCGAGGGACAGCGGGCAGGAAAGCGGCCTGCGCGGAATAGTAAAGGAAAAATCCTTCGCGGGCGGGATGCTGCGCATAGCCGTGGAGCTTGGAAGCGGCGAGGAGATTATCGTGAGCCGGCATGGCATAAACTCCGCTTTAAAAGAGGGGGAAAGGGTCGTGCTGGATTGGGCGCCGGGGGACGCGGTGCCGGTGGAGGATGTTGGGCCATGACCGAAAATACCCGCAAGGCCCGCGGCCTGCG
Organism: Oscillospiraceae bacterium; assembly: GCA_009776345.1. Lineage (GTDB taxonomy): Bacteria > Bacillota > Clostridia > Oscillospirales > Ruminococcaceae > WRAV01. Next base: position 15,729 of record WRLS01000017.1, read on the forward strand.
CGCGATTCATCTGACAGTTTTGCCCATATACCTCACTACGCTTTTATTTGTAGTGGGGCCGATGGCGTATATGATCGCGCTGAGCTTTATGACCCGCGCCGAGCGCTGGGGCGTTACCGCGGTTTTCACTATTGACAACTACATAAATATCTTCCAGCCGATTTACCTTAACACTTTCGTTCAGTCAATCCGACTCGCGCTGCTCAGTACGGCGCTGATTGCGCTGTTCGGCTACCCCTTCGGTTATTTTATGGCAAAGCTTTCGCCCAAATGGCGCAAGGCAGTGTCCTTTTTGCTGATCGTGCCGTTTTGGACCAGCTCGCTTATGCGGCTGTACGGCTGGATTATAATCTTCCGGGCAAACGGGACCCTAGACGGGATATTGATGGGGCTTGGCATAACGGGCGAGCCGCTTCGGCTGCTGTACACCTATCCCGCTGTTGTTGTGGGCATGGTGTATGTGCTGGTGCCTTTTATGATTTTCGCGGTTTACTCCAGCGCGGAGAAAATGGACTGGAGCCTTGTTGAGGCCGCGCGCGACCTAGGGGCGTCAAGGCTCCAGGCGTTTTTGACGGTTTCGCTGAAGCTTACGCTTCCGGGCCTGCTCTCCGGCGTGATCCTTACGTTTATCCCTTCGATGGGCTTGTTCTTCATCGCCGATATTTTAGGCGGCAATAAAGTGGTGCTGGTGGGCAGTGTGATACAGGAGCAGCTTATGCGCTCCCGCAACTGGCCCTTCGCCGCGGCGCTTGCCGCCATGCTGATGCTGATGACCACGCTGTTCATATACCTCTACCGCAAAATCACGAAGGTCAAGGATCTGGAGGGGCTGCTATGAAAAACAGGACAGTCCTGCCCAACCTGTATATAGGCGTACTGCTGGCGCTGACCTATGTGCCGATTTTGCTGGTGATAATATATTCCTTCAACGCAAGCAGGATAAGCTCCATGTGGAGCGGATTTTCGATTTCCTGGTACGGGGCGCTTTTGCGTGACCGTTCGATTTTCGACGCGCTGCGCAACAGCGTTGTGCTGGCAACTCTTGCAAGCGTGTGCGCGGCGGTTGTCGGGACGCTGGGCGCTGTAGGCATGAGCCGCGTAAAATGGAAGGCAAACGGCGCGGTGGAGTATATCTCGATTTTGCCTATCATGATCCCGGAGATTATACTGGGCATGGTGTTTATCGTGTTCTTCGCGCTTATCGGCATCCCGTTCGGCTTCCCCGCGCTGGTTGTGGGGCATACCATGTTCTGTATACCGTATGTGTTTTTGATGGTAAAGGCGCGGCTCGCGGGGATGGACAAAAGCTACATCGAGGCCGCGAAGGATTTGGGCGCGTCGGAGCTTCGCGCGTTTTACGATATAACCTTCCCGCTCCTGCGACCTGCGATAATTTCGGGGATGCTGCTTTCCTTCGCGATGAGCATGGACGATGTGATCATCAGTATGTTCTTGACCAACGCCGAAAGCAATACCCTGCCGCTGAAAATATACACACAGCTCCGCACGGGCGTGACGCCGAAAACAAACGCGCTGTGCGCGCTGATGTTCGCGTTTACGCTTTTGATGGGCGGGCTGTCTTTTTGGGTGGGCAGGCGAGCGCAAAATAGAGATTAGAAATTAGAGATTAGAGATTAGTAAGGGAAGGAATTTGCCGCGCCGCCCGCAAAATACCGCGCCGCATCGTACAATGCGGGCGACCGCAAGGGCCGCCCGCGGGGCAAAACACCCGTCACCGCGACGAACAAGTCGTCACGGTGCCACCCTCTTTAAAAAAGAGGGTACGTCCTACGGTTGTTTTGCGCTTTCTAATGAAAGAATAAATCCTGCTGTAGACTTACCCTCTTTTTTAAAGAGGGTGGCGCAAAGCGATTTATCGCTTTGTGACGGGTGTTTTGTAGGGCGCGACCACCGGGCGCCCCGGAATTACAACCGATGCCATGTTCATGGCAATGTAGGGCGGGATGACCCCGCCCCTACGGACAACCCCCGCCGACTGCGGGCGGCACCCCCTTCGTGCGCGAAGGGGGTGCCGCCCGCATTGTACGATGTGATGCGGTAATTTGCGGGCGGCAGATTGCCGCCCCTACGATGCAATTTTGATGATTGTTTGGTAAATGCGGATGGTTGAGGGCGACCGTCCCTACATGGTTTTGTACATTTTGTATGCTCATGCGGCTCTAGAACACGCAAAACAAGAAAAGACTTGATTTTACATCTGATTTAGGGTACTATGGTCATGGCAAACATTACAAATATGAAAGAGGGAAATCAAACAATGAAAAAAGCTCTGGGCATCGTAATGGCGGCGGTTCTTTGCGCGGCGGTATTCGCGGGGTGTGCGGGCGGCGGCTCCGGGAAAGTCGGCGGCACGCTGAACTTCTACTCCTGGGAGGGGATGTTCCCGCCGGAGGTTCTGGACGCCTTTACGGAGGAGACCGGCATTACAATCAACTATTCCAACTTCGATTACGGTGAGGCCATGCTGACAAGGCTTCAGGCCAATGACGCGAGCGAGTATGACCTTGTTATCGTGGACGACTACATCCTTGAAATTGTAATTGAGGAAGGGCTGGCAAAAAAGCTGGACAAAAGCAAGATCTCTACACTGGGCAACATCAACCCGATTTACAAGGGGCAGTTCTATGACCCGTCTGACGAGTACACAGTGCCTTACGGCGCGGGCGTGCAGACGATCATGTATAACCCCGCGGCTGTGAATATCCCGATCCGCGGGTACGCGGACCTTTGGGACGCGTCTTTGGCGGATCAGGTCGGCACGATCAGCAACCACCGCGTTATAAACGGCATGGCGCTGAAAGTAATCGGGGAAAGCTACAACACCGAGGACCCGGGCGCTATCCGCCGCGCGGGCGACAGGCTGGTCGGGCTTGCGCCTAACATACGCATTATTAAGGACGACGCTATCCATACAGACCTCATGACCGGCGAGATAAACGCCGCTGTCATGTATACATCGCAGGTAACAATGGCGAAGATGGAAATGCCCGAGCTGGAGATCGTATTCCCCGTGGAGGGCATCGGCTTCGGCATTATGGCGGGCTTTATCCCCGCAAACGCGCCCAACGCGGACGCGGCGTATAAGTTCCTTGACTTTTTAGGCCGCCCCGAGGTCGCGGCGGAGGCGTTCGAGTGGCTGGGCTATTACTGCACAAACCTGGCGGCGGAGCCTTTCATCGACGATGACTTCAAAGCTTTTCTGACTTTGCCGGAGGGCTTCAACCTGGAGATGGAAATGATCCAAAACGTAGGGCAGGACGCGCTGGACCTTCACAATGAGATTTGGATAGAGTTCCGCAACGCGGCGGGACAGCCGGGGTAAAATTATTCTAAAACAAGCTGCTTCAAGGAGGACGTCAAATGCAATACCGGAAATACGGAAAGACCGATCTTACTGTATCCGCACTGGGCTTCGGTGCAATGCGCCTGCCCAGGATCGTATCGGACGACGGCAGTGCCGCCCCTGTTGACAGGGAAAAGGCATATGAGCTGATCCGTTATGCCGCCGACAATGGGGTGACGTATTTTGACACCGCGTTCGGCTACCACGCCCAGGAAAGTGAAGCCATACTTGGTGAAGCGCTGGAAGGTGAGCGCCGCAAAAAAGTAGTCATATCCACAAAACAGCCGTTTGGTGTAATGACGACCAACGCTACGATACGCGAAAATCTGGAAAACACACTGAGAAAGCTCAGGACTGATCATGTGGACATCTACATGATCCACGCGATAAACGCCGGGACCTGGGCCGATATCAAGCGGCGGGACATCATCGGGGAATATGAGAAGCTGCGCGCCGAAGGGCTTATCGGCAATATCGCGTTTTCGATGCACGGCGAGGTTGATACTTTTAAAGAGATCGTCGGCTTTTACGACTGGGCGGGCTGTCTGGTACAGCACAATTTCCTGGATACCGACCGTGAGGTTACAGCCGAGGGGATTAGGTTTGCGGGGGAAAGAGGCTGTGCGGTTACGATTATGGAGCCTTTGCGCGGCGGCGGTTTAGCGGGCGCGCCTGCCCCTGTGAAGGAAATCTACGACAGCACGGGCGAGAACTTCAGCCCCGCGGAGTGGGCTTTCAGATACTTAATCGACTTCCCGGAAATAAGCTCTGTACTAAGCGGTGTAACAACGATAGAGCAGCTAAAGCAGAATATCGAGATATTCTCAAAGGCGGATGCCCTGCCCGGTTGCCTTACCGCCGCACAGCGCGAAATGTACCCGAAGGTAAAGGCGGCGTATGAATCCATCGTGACAATCCCCTGCACCTACTGCGAATACTGTATGCCTTGCCCTGCGGGCGTGGACGTACCCAACGCGTTCTCGCTTTACAACGAGGGGATGATGTTCGGGAATTTCGGCCAGCCGAGGCGTTCGTATATGTTCGCGGCGAAGGGGCAGTACAGCGCGGACCACTGCGTGAAATGCGGCGCGTGCGAGCCGAAATGCCCGCAGAACATAGCTATAATGAACCATCTCGAAACCGCGCACGACGCGCTCAAGGGATGGGTAGAGACGAAGTAGGGGGAAATATAAAAGGGGCGGCAAATTGCCGCCCCTTTTTCGCCCCCTTCGCGCACGAAGGGGGTGCCGTCCGCAGACGGCGGGGGTTGTACCCGCAATTCGCCGCCAAAAGACAACCCCCGGCGCAT
>WRLS01000018.1 GCA_009776345.1 Oscillospiraceae bacterium
GATTTGTTCGCCGTTGATAATCAAGTCGCCGGAAATCCATTCCTTTGCCTGCGCGTTATCGAGCAGACTTTGCCAATCTTCATCGCCAACTTTGATGTCGATTGTGATAATATCATCCCCGAACAGCCTCCTTTGGTACGGGGGGATATTTGCGGCATTGCTGTTGCTGGCGGCATAAACGATAAAGCCGCAGGCCGCCAAACAAACGCACAGCAAAACCGCCACGATTGCCATGAGATATTTACTTGTAATCATGCCGCTGTTTCTCCTTACATATAATAATCGCCGTTGTAAGAAACGAGTGTGGCGTTAGAAATTCCATCCACGTTTAGCAGCGCGTTGACAAACTGCGAGGACGATTCCTTTAGCCGTACCTCGACTGTCAGCTCCACGCCGTTTCTTGATACGCTTTTTGCTTTTACAACATTCTTTTTTGTCTGCTCTTTGAGTACGGATAATGCCGCTGATTCAGCCTTGTCACCGGCACAGCTAATCACTACAACATACGGCGAATCATTAACTTTGCGGTTGACGAAAATGTACAATATCAGCCCGATAATAATAGAGCCGATAATCGCCATTGGTATAAGCCCAACGCCCACGATAATGCCGGTTGTGATTGACCAGAACAGATACACAAGGTCAAGCGGTTCCTTTACAACTGTTCTAAAACGGACGATGGACAGTGCGCCGACCATTCCAAGCGCGGTAATAAGGTTTGATGATACCGCTAAAATAACAAGCGTGGTAATCAATCCCATCGCAATCAGCGAGATGCCAAAAGACGACGAGTGCATGATGCCTTTGAAGGTTTTTGTGTAGACAAAGAATATGAATAATCCAAGCGCAAAAGAAATAAGAAGTGCTGCCAAAATGTCGGGTATAGAGAAGGTTGCCGCCCTGTTTAGATATGTAAAGTCCATTAAATTTTCAAGCATGATGAATCCTCCCAATATTTTTATACAAGTCTTGCTACAACGTACTTTGAAAACTCGGTTTGACTGCGCCAACCGATTCCGATGATGTCGCGGATAATATCCGGCAGGAAACCGTCATATTTGATTTCCATTATGATGGAACCAAACGCCGGAATGGTAGTCAACTCCGGTTCGAGGAAACCGCTCACCGCGTTTGATGTCCTAATGCCGCTGTCGAATGTAATCCGTACATTTCCTGCGTGGAATACATAGGCTTCCCGGTGGTATTCCACGATGTTTCTTGGACGCAGATTTTGGCAATGGATTTTCGTGTACAATTCCATTAGCAGGGGCGAATCCGGCTGTTTTAGCGGGCTGTAATCCCCCGACAAAAGGGCTGCGCATTGCTCCGGCGTAATCACCGTGCTTTCCTTGTACGCAAGCCGGTTGGCCTTGCTTTTTCGCTCAAGCCGGATAAAAGATGTATCGCTGCCATAATACCGCAGCCGGAATTTTTCGCGGCGGCTCTGACCGGACAATTTTTCCACGATTGCCTTGTCCGAATAGTTGTCGAAATACAGGCTGCGGATTATGTAGCCGCCATCCTCGCCGGAATGTTCATCCGGCTTTGTCACAATGCGTAATCTTGCCCGCAGCTGAGCGTAGTCGGCGGCGTTGATTTGGTGCTTTAGCTCGTGCCTTCCGTTCATGTAATCGCTCCCTTCGTGTTGCTATGAGCATAGATTACAGGAGATAACTGAAGTTACATTGTAGCCTAACTGAACTCTGACTGAACTTTTGCAAGTCAAAGCATTCTTGTTTGACAAGATATATTTTTGTAAAGTCGACCGGAACGATGTACCACACAACGTTTACCGCTAAAGAAATACCAACGCTTGCTTTCTATGACGTAACGGATACAACCCCGGTGAACATCATAGAAAAGCCGCGCGATTCCAATATCATCAAGAGTGTACAGCGCGTTTCCGTAAATCTCCATATCAATGAATTTGCTCAAATAATCCATACAACCTACCTTTCGTATTTTATAGAATTTGACCGTTGCGGCCTTGTGTACATATCCCAAATATCCTTTGGAATCCGGGCAATGGCGTTTCTAAGATTGTGCAAATCCGCTTTGTCACCGGCCCGTTCAAGCGTTTCATCCATCTTCCTGCGCTCCAAGCCTTTAACCTTTTCGATATAGCCCTGCTCATCCTTTCGCCACTTGGATTTCTCTTTTTTAAGCGCTGCATTTTCAGAAAATGCAACGCGATATTCCTCATCTTTTTTGGACTGAGTGAGGGCAGTCTTTTTGACATTATCCCAATCCTTTTTTGATAAAGTTACAGTATCTTTATCAGAACCGCCGACTATTGGCCTGGATATTTTCACAGGAATTTTATCAATCTGCTTTGAAGCCAGAACCTTGCCCTCAATGGATTTCAAATCTTTTTCGAGTGTGGTTACTTGATTTTGTTTTGCGGTAACCACTTTATCCAACTCAGTGGCGCGCTTTTTGTCCTGCTGAATCTTGTATTCCAAAACCTCTAAATACTCTGCGGTTGAACCACGCTCCCCGCGCTCAAACCCATCAAACCCCGCCGCCCGCATATGCTCAAAATATCGGTCTTGTAGCAGGGAATATGAATTGACAATTACCGTTTTCCCGTCCCTCTCAACAGGCACACGTAGCGGCCATTTCTTCGCGTGGGAAACTTGTGTGTAGACAGCTTTCAATTTCCGTTCGCCCTCTGCCTCTCCTTTTTTCTGCCGGAAATATTCGCGTTTCTCGACGACCGGGACATAAACGATATGAAGGTGAAAATGATAAACATCCCGCCCTAGCGCTTCTGACAAAACTTTGTTCCGCTTGTCGGCATGGAGAACCGCAGATAGAATATATTCCTCGCCGCCTACCTCTTTCACGGCAAGGTGATAGGCTTCATCAAAAAAAGTTCTGGCATAATCGTACCCGCCGCGTTCTTCAAAAGAGCTATACTATAGAGGGCAGTTCGGATATCGAAGTCCATAACTGCTACTAAAACATACGCAACCAGCCTGTCTGCGGCACATTCAGGTTATTGCGAAGCGGTTTATTGCCGCAGAAAGGAAAGCCTATGGAAATAAATTACATCAAGGCCGGAGAATATCTCCTACCGGACATCAAGCTGTCAGACCCGCCGGACGCACCGCCGCTCGGCAAGTACGGCATGATGCACAAGGCGTACTTGAAAAAGCACAAGCCAATCCTGTACAGCCAGCTTTTGTCGTCGGAAATGTTGTATCCATTATGCCGGGAGATTGACGAAGCGGCAGCAACCCGATTGGCAAGTATGACTGCACAAACGTAGCGACCTGTCATTATTCGTCATTGCAAAGCCAATCATTGTGTGAATAGCCAGCAGTAGCGAATGAAAATCCCACACTAATGCGGGCTTTTTTTCGTACATCCCGATATGATAAGAATGTTCATCGATGGGTATACAATTCCCAAAAATCTGTTGTGGGTGGGGTAACAATGCCTTCATTACACATATGGTTATATTCTTTTTCTGTTACCCATTTAGCAGAAACAACTTCATATGGATGTAATATTAAATCATCAATGCAAACATCCATTTTAAACAGAAAAGTATCCCTTATATCATCCCTGTCTTTTCTGACTATTGATTGAATTAAAATTGCATCTGACGGTGGCAACGTAACGCCGATTTCTTCTTTTGTTTCACGTAAAGCACCTTGAAGGCTATCTTCGCCCGCCAATACTCCACCTGAAGCTGAACACTCCCACATACCGCCTAACCATTTGTCTGGGTGCCGTTGAGCTAGCAATACTTCGTTTTTGCTATTTATTATCCATACGTTTACAACAATATGAAATTCCCCTTTTTCTAATGGTTCACCACGCAAATGTGTTTTTCCGATTTTATTGCGATTTTCATCATACAAATCCCAATGTTCTTGCATTTCATAACCACCTTAAAGATAAACATATACTCTGCCGAAACTATAATAGTATTGTTGCCTATTATCCAAGACAACTATCTCAATAATATTTTCTTAATTGTAGCATTTTCCGGCATGGGTTGCAAGCCATTTTTCACCCTCAATTCATCTGATAACTAAAGCGTTTTTTGGGCGAGTTCCGAAATGACCCCTGTTTTTCCCTATATAGTAGGGGGGCAATTAAGCTGATAAACATGATTGAGATTGCATTTTGAAAGGGGGTCTGATGCTGAACACGGGTTACACCGCGCGAAATCTATCTAACATTATACAACAATGAAGGGAGTCGGTCAAATGAATCAAACGTCAAAAGATACCACACGAGCACCGGGGCAGAACGTCTTACAAAGACGGATCGGCTCCACCACCTACCACGTAGGTATATTTTTCAGGGAGGGCGCGACAGAAACGCTCAACGATAAGGTCGTTCGTTTGCTCAAAAATGACTTGCAAAACATGCCGGAAAATGGTATACTAGAGCCACTACAAGCGGGTTGGCTGTTCATTGCTAATCTCAAATAATAACAACCGTTCAAACATCGCTCAAAACGCGTTCTTGCTTACAAGAACGCTTCGCTTGTTTTCACGCTATCTTGACGATGATTTTTCCGGATTGCCAATTCAATACAGTTTAACCGAACCGGCTCCTTATGAGAGCTACGAAGAATATTTGTGGTTTATTGGGCAAATGAGAAAGGAATTGGGATAATGCCAAAATTACCGAACACGCTAATCGTCTTACCATATGACCCAAATTGGGTAACAGAATATGAACGCATCCGCGATTACTTGATGGAGCAGATAGGCGACTTGGTGCTTGAAATCAAGCACGTCGGCAGCACTTCTGTTCCGGGTTTGTGCGCCAAGCCTATCATAGATATTGTCGCGGTGATGGAGTCCTACGATGTGTTCCCTGAAATCGTTTCCCGCCTTGAAAAAGTTGGGTACAGGCATATGGGCGATCAAGGCATTAAAGAACGTGAGGTTTTTAAGCGGCTGATACCCGACGATTTCATGGACTACCACTTTTATGTTTATCCCAAAGACAGCGAGGAAAGCCGCCGCCAGAACATATTCAGAAACGCTTTACTCAATAATAAGGAGATTGCCGATGAATACGGCAAATTGAAAATGCGGCTCATTGATGAGGCAAACGGCGACCGTGTTCTATATACCGATTCAAAAACGGGGTTTATCCTCGGCGTAATAAATAAAGCTATTCAGGAGGGTGCAGGATGAAATACCCAAAATTATTACAAAAAGGCGATACCATAGGAGTTTGCGCTCCATCAAGCGGAGCGTCGGGAGAAAAGTTGTCTACGCGTTTAGATAACGCTATCCGTAATATAAAGGCGTTAGGTTACGATGTTGTCGAAACGGCTTCGGTTCGCTTGAATGATAAATGCGTCAGCGCAAACAGCGAAACTCGTGCGGCTGAGTTTATAAGCTTGTATGAAAACCCGAACGTGGCGGCTATTCTACCGCCGTGGGGCGGCGAGTTTCTTATGGATATGCTTCCGCACTTAGATTTTGAAAAATTGGCTTCCATGCCCGCGAAATGGGTTTGCGGATATTCGGATATAGCTACCTTAACTTTTGCATTGACACTTAACAGCGATATAGCCGCCATACACGGTTCAAACCTGATGAACATGGGCTATGCCCGTATTCACGACGCCGATATGAGGGCGTTCGATGTCATGTCTAACCGCACGACAAAACAAAAAAGCTGGGACACATGGGGCGGGTTTTCAAGTTGGAATGATTTCACGGGAGAAGTATATAACCTTGATAAACCATCAACGTGGAAATCATTGCAAGGGGACGAACGGGTTTCATTTAACGGCATGATGATAGGCGGTTGCTTGGATACCCTTTGCAAATTGCTCGGCACTCGTTTTGCGCCGATTGAAGCGTTCTTGGATAAATACAAACAATACGGTTTTATATGGGCGGTTGAAAGCTGCGAAATGGAAGCGCCGGATATTTACCGGACCTTCTGGCAAATGCGGAAGTGCGGGTGGTTCAAGTATTGCAACGGTATTTTATTTGGCCGCCCTGACGGGTATAAAGACAAACGCAATTTTACGCTGATTGACGCTTTGAAACAAGGACTTGGCGATTTGAATGTTCCGATTATTTACGATGCGGACATTGGACATATCCCTCCGCAGATGCAGATTGTCAATGGAGCGATTGGCAGAGTTGAGTTTGCTGATGGAAAAGCTGTCGTTATGCAGGAGGTCGTATGAAATCGCATATTATTATCATCACCGGATATCTTGCGGCAGGAAAATCAACATTTGCAAGGCGTTTGTCGGAAGCGATAAGTGTTCCGTGTATCGTAAAAGACACATTCAAAAATGCATTATGCGCGAGTGTTGATGTAGACAGCAGAGAGGAAAGCAGCCGTTTTTCCGCCGTCACTTTCGATGCAATGATGTATGTTGCGGAAAGACATATTGAAACAGGATGCCCTATTATCATTGAGGGAAATTTCGTCCCATATGGCGTAAAGAAAACCGACGAAGCCGGAGTGATAAAAGCGTTGATTGAAAAATATAACTGCCGCTCACTTACATTCAAGTTCGTGGGCGGCACTCGGATTTTGCATAAACGATTTATCGAACGCGATATACTGCCTGAACGCGGACAGGCGAATATGATGGGGTATGAGCCGTCATACGATGAGTTTGACTTGTGGTGCCGCAATCTCGATGGCTTTGATTTGAAAGATAGCATCGTAATGGTTGATACCACAGACTTCGGCATGGTGAACTTCGAGAAACATATCGAAACCGCGCGGGAATTTTTGAGGACGATTTAACGATACGCTGACGGAGCCGGTGAGTTAATGTTTAAATAAACATATCTGCAAATTGAAAGGAATCTTCTATCCAGCCACGCATATACTCTTCAATACCCTCAGTAATTCCGATTTGTTTATATCTGTCGATGTAAGCATTTAAATAAAAGAAAAACATATGGTAACAATAATATGCCAATCTTTCGGGGCGTAAAGTATAAACTATTCTATTCTGTTTCAGCGCACCATGAAAAGCCTTCATAGCCCAATCCCGGTGCATACAAAACCAAGCGTCACGTTCGGGCGGCGCGAGAATAGGGGTATCCCAATCCACGATATAATTTTTCCCATTGCCCGCTATGAAATTGCCGCCCGCATCGCCGTGTGTTATGAAAAACGATGAAGTATCGTCACGGCAACGCTCAGAGAATAACCTCAGACGTTTCGCCCTGTGTTCGATTTTCATGCGGTGCTGTTCAAAAATCGCACTAATTCCGGTATCGGCAGGCAGTGCCGCCCATTGGCGTAGAAAAGCATCAGCGCTTTCGGGTGAAAAGCTTTCCCGAGGAATGATTAACCCTTCCGTTGGAAGCGTATAAACTTTTGCAAGCATTTGATATTCAAGGATTTTTGTTTCTTCATCTTGTCGGTTTTCCCCGTCAATCCAATCGAAAACAACGATAAATTCGCGGTTGACCGAAACCTGCCCAAAATAGAAACCGGCGACAGGATTATAATTCACGACACCGGCGCGCATGGTCATGCGATGGGGTATAATTACAACGGCAAGCTACGGTCGGCAGAGATATTGCTGCAAAAAAATGGTGATGTACAGTTGATCCGCCGCGCGGAAACCCCGGAGGATTATTTCGAGACACTTGACGTGACGGAGTATGAATTTGAAAAATATGGATGAATTTTCCGCAAAACACGCCGTTAAGCTGAAACTTAACGGCGTGTTTGATGTTATTCCTATTTCCGGGTTCTACCTTCTCGGCAAAGGCCCTCCGGCTGTATAACCAGCGGTTTTTTGTGCCCTATTTGCAAATAAACAATTGCAAAAAAACCGCGGATGTTGTAATATATATAAGAAAACCCGGCCTTGTCAATGCTGATTTTTACGTCACGAGCGGCGCATGGCTTATTATACATAGGGGGAAACCGCCTTGCAGGATTTTACCAAGGGCAACATCACGCGGCAGATTTTGGTTTTTGCCGTCCCAATGCTTATCGGCAATTTGTTCCAGCAGCTTTACAGCATCATAGATGCCGTTGTGGTCGGGCGTTTTATCAGCGGCAGCGCGCTTGCGTCTGTCGGCGTTGCCATAAACATAAACTTTTTCCTGTTTTCCATGACAATGGGGTTTACCACCGGCGCGTCTGTGGTGATCTCCCAGCTTTTCGGCGCAAAACAGCACGAGAAGCTCACGCGGACAGTTTCTACCAGCATTGTGTTTTTGGGGGCGCTTTCGCTGGTGCTTACCGCGCTGGGGCTGATCTTTTCGCCGTTTGTACTGCGCCTGCTCGGTGTCCCGTCTGAAATTTTCGCAAACGCGCTGCTGTACCTGCGCATCCTAATGGCGGGGATGGCGTTCCCGGTTTTCTATAATATGTACATAGCTTACCTTCGCGCGCTGGGGGATTCGCGCAACCCGCTGTATATCCTTATTTTTTGCACCGTCCTCAACGCGGGCTTGAATCTGCTGCTGGTTTTGGTATTCGGCATGGGCATCAGGGGCGTAGCCGTTGCGACAATAACCGCGCAAGGGCTGTCGGTTCTGCTGTGCGTTTTGTATACACGCAGGTCTGTCCCGCTGCTGAATGTCACCAAAATAGAATTCGACCCGCAAATGCTACGCACGGTTTTGAAGTACGGCGCGCCCGCCGCGATCCAAATGTCCATGGTTTCGCTCGCGATGCTTACAATCACGCGGCTTATCAGCACCTTCGGGGCTTCCGCAATGGCGGGGATAACGGCGGCAAACCGTATCGACCAGTTCGCGATGATGCCGATCCATGTTACAAGCATGGCGCTGGCTACCTTTGTGGCGCAGAATATGGGGGCAGGGCAGGAAAGCCGCGCATTAAAGGGGCTTCGCACCGCCATGCTGATGATGATTTCGCTGACTGTCTGCATTTCTGTTTTGATTTTGCTTTTCGGCTCCAATGTAATGTCGCTCTTCGTCAGCCAAAGCGACCCGAGCGCGCCGGATATTTTACGCTTCGGGCTGAGTTATCTTAATGTGCTGGCGATGTTTTATGTCACGTTTACATTCCTGTTCAGCTTCAATGGGTTTTTTCGCGGCGCGGGCGACGCTGTAATCGCCATGGTGTTCCCGGTTGTAAGCCTTATCATCCGCGTGACATCGGCGTATATGATGGTTTATATCGGCGGGATGGGGCCGGAGGCGCTTGCGTGGTCCATGCCGATCGGCTGGTCAGCTACGTCCCTTGCAAGCTGGCTGTATTTCCGAAAACGGCTGTGGGCGGGAAAAGTGGCCGTAACGCCGCGAAAGGAGCAGGAGGAACCGCAATGCGAATAATAGACGCGCACATCCACCGCCTAACCGGTGATTACGCCGCAAAGATCGCACGCGAAGCCGGGCATGAAAATACAGAAAGCCACCTTCGCGCCGAATATGAGCGCCTTGGTATTACAGGCGCGGTTGTAATGGGCAACCGCACTTTAGAGCTGGAGCCGCACAGCTATCCCGATTTTATGCGATACTGCATCGGGCTGGACAGTTCCACGCCGTGGATATCGGATCTTAAGCATACATACGGTATGGTGGAGCGGCATTTACAGCGCGCGGCCTGCGTGGGCGTAAAAATCTACCCGGGGTATAATTTCCAATATGTTTATGACAAAATATATTATCCCGTTTATGAATTGGCGGGGCGTTATGATAAGCCCGTTGCCATTCATACCGGAGAGACCGCCTTCGCCTCGTCAAAGCTCAAATACTGCCACCCGCTTACTGTGGACGAAGTAGCCGCGGATTTCCCGCGTGTAAAATTCGTGATATGCCACTTGGGGAACCCGTGGTTTGTGGACGCGGCGGCGGTGATAAACAAAAACCCGAATGTCTGCGCCGACCTTTCGGGGATGCTCCTCGGCAAGCTCGACACCCCCGCCTTTTTCAATCAGCAGGAGGGGTACATCGCGCATATCCGTACCTGGCTGGAGTATATGGATGCCTACGACCGCATGATGTTCGGCACGGATTGGCCGATCGTGAATATCCGGGATTATGTTGATTTTATCTCGCTGCTTATCCCCGAAAAGCACCGCGAAAAAGTTTTCGCGGACAACGCACGGCGGATTTACGGGCCGGATTTTTGATGGAGGCGATATTTTGCTTAAATACCATGATGTAGCCGTCATCGGCGGCGGGCCTGCCGGAATGGCGGCGGCTGTCGGCGCAAAGGAAGCGGGCGCCGACGATATTTTAATTTTAGAGCGGGACGGCACCTTGGGCGGCATCCTGTGCCAATGCATACACAATGGCTTCGGCCTGCATATTTTCGGGGAGGAGCTTACCGGCCCGGAGTACGCGCAGCGCTATATCGACAAAATCACACAGTTTGATATACCATATAAGCTCAGCACAATGGTGCTGGATATATCCCCGGATAAAATAATAACAGCGGTAAACCCCATAGACGGGATGATGCAGATACAGGCGGGGGCGGTCATTTTGGCGATGGGCTGCCGCGAACGCCCGAGGGGCGCGATAAACATTGAAGGTACGCGCTGTGCCGGTATCTACACGGCGGGCACCGCTCAAAAGTATGTGAATATACACGGATATATGCCGGGCAGGGAAGTCGTCGTGCTGGGCAGCGGCGATATCGGCTTGATCATGGCGCGGCGCATGACGCTGGAAGGCGCAAAGGTAAAAGCCGTGGTAGAGCTTATGCCTTATTCGGGCGGGCTTGTGCGAAATATCGTGCAGTGCCTGGACGATTTTGGCATCCCGCTGAAATTTTCGCACACCGTCACCGAAATAAAAGGCAAGGCGCGGGTCGAGTCCGTGACAATTGTAAGAGTGGATGAAAATTTCCGCCCCATTCCCGGAACAGAAGAGGAAATCGCCTGCGACACGCTGCTGCTTTCCGTGGGGCTTATCCCGGAAAATGAGCTTTCTCAAGCCGCGGGCGTTGAGCTTTCGCCTGTTACGGGCGGCCCGATTGTAGGCGAGAGCTTTAATACAGGCGTGGATGGGATATTCGCCTGCGGCAACGCGTTACATGTCCACGACCTGGTGGATTATGTAAGCGAGGAAAGCGTTGGCGCCGGTAAAAACGCCGCCGCTTATGTCAGAGGCGAAAAATTCGGTAATGGTGAGGTAAAAATTATCCCCGGGAAAGGCGTGCGGTATACCGTGCCATCGGCAATTGACCCGGGGCGCGTGGATAAACTTTGCGTTGTAAGATTTCGGGTTGACAATGTTTACCGGGGCGCGTCGGTCTGCGTTTATTTTGACGGGGAGCGTGTTTCCGGTACAAAGAAACGCATCGCCGCCCCGGGCGAAATGGAAACCCTGCGCCTGCCGAAAAGCCGCTTTACAGAGCGCCCGGGCTGTAAAGAGATTACAATAACGCTGGAGGAAGGGGACCCCGCATGATAAAAAGCATCATCTGCATCGGATGCCCGATGGGCTGCGCGCTGGCGGTAACCCTTGAAAGTGGCGAAGTCACAGCCATAGAAGGCGCCCTATGCCCGCGCGGCGAAGCCCACGCAAAAAAAGAATGCCTGAACCCTACAAGGATCCTGACATCGTCGGTGCCGGTGCGCGGCGGCGGAATGCTGTCGGTTAAAACAGCGGGGGACATCCCGAAGGATAAGATTTTCGCGTGCATGGCGGCGCTGAAAAATATCGCGGTTGATGCCCCGGTAAAAATCGGCGATGTCATTGTGCGGGATGCCGCCGGGACCGGCGTGGATATCGTTGCGACGAGGAGTATATAATGCGGGTTTCGCAGTTGCCGGGGAGTGTGAAGCACCGCTTTGCGGCGCAGGATTGAGGATATAGGTTTCAGGTTTTAGGAAGGGAAGAAATTTGTCGCTCCGTCCTTTTCCTGAAACCTGAAACCTAAATCCTAAAACCTGCGCGTTTCGCGCACTACTCCAACCGCGAAATTAGCATCATTATACATCCTTTTGGATAATATTGCAATTTCGGCTGTATTTTACCGGAAATGCTCAAGTCCCAATAACAACACCGCAAAATTTTGATTTTTTTGTAAATACTATTCCTAAGTCGGCAATGCAATATATCCTGCCGCAGGAGGAAAATTATGAATCAATCGAATTTTATCGGCATGGGCAACAATCCCGAAGAGCCGGACCTTCCGCTCGGGCTTGGGATGCGTTTGGCACAGGACCCCAAAGCAATGGATACCTTCAGCAATATGACAAATGAGCAAAAATCCGCGCTGATTTCTTATCTGCAAAGATCCGGCACGGGCGACGAAGCCCTTTCGCGCATGGCGGACGCGGTAAATCTTCTCCACAATAACCAGGTGACGTTTTAGGGGAGGGTTTCAATATGCAAGTTCAACCCAAAGACACATTCCCGCCCCAGCACCAAAACAGGCAGCCCGGGCGCGAATCTGAGATGGACCCGCGGCCTGTCTATGACGATCCCGGATATAAAGCAGCAGGGAAGCTCGAGGGCAGGCGCGCTGTCATAACCGGCGGCGACAGCGGGATTGGCCGTGCTGTTGCGGTCGCTTTCGCGAAAGAGGGCGCTGATGTAGCCATCATACATCTATGCGAGGAAAGCGACGCGCGGCAGACTGTATCCGATGTAGAAAAATACGGCCGAAAATGCGTCAGCATCCAAGCTGACCTGCGCCATGAACAAAACGCTATAGAAGCGGCGGCGGTGGCAGTTTCGGGGCTTGGCGGCGCCGATATCCTGGTCAACAACGCGGGCGTCCAGTACCAGCAAAACAGCATCGAGGATATCACAGCGGCACAGCTTCTGCTGACCTTTGAAAGCAATATATTTTCGTATTTTTATATGACAAAGGCTGTTTTGCGGCATTTAGGGGACGGCGGCGCGATTATTAACACAGCATCAGTCACGGCCTTTGAGGGCAGCCCGGGGCTGATTGATTATTCCGCTACAAAGGGCGCGATCGTTTCGTTTACGCGCTCCATGGCGCTTTCCCTCACGCAGCGGGGCATCCGCGTTAACGCAACCGCCCCCGGCCCTGTCTGGACGCCGCTGATTGTGTCCAGCTTTTCGCCGCAGGATGTGCAGACCTTCGGCTCTGACACACCTATGCGCCGCGCCGCCCAGCCTTATGAGCTTGCGCCGCTGTATGTCTACTTGGCTTGCCCTGATTCTTCGGGCGTGTCCGGGCAGGTTTTCCACATCAATTGCGGAACCATAATAAATTAGACAGGAGGGATGACATATGGCGAAAGCGGGAATGAGGCGGCCGGACCCAAAGGCGCCTCACGGCACAGAAAGCAACAAAAAACAGCATTTCCCGAAAAACAGCGCCCCGCCCGTGCCGGAAATACAAGGCCGCGCAAAGCACGGGAAGGCGAAAGCTGATAATAACGACGACTAACCGAAAAAAGGCGGGGATCTTCCCCGCCTTTTTTATTTACACTTGAGATAATTCCCATAATATGCTACAATTTGATTAAATTGAAAGGTGGCTGCTTGTATTGTACAGTCCCGGTACGTTATACTCCTTTGCGGTAATACTGCTTTTAATCCTTTCGGCGCTGGCGGCAATGGCGGAAACCTCGGTTTCCTCAGTGGGCAAGCTCCGCCTGAAAATGCTGGCGGATAAAGGCTCGCGCGGTGCAAAAACCGCGCTCGCCCTCGTTGAGCGGTACGACAAGACCCTCAGCACGATTTTAGTGTGCAACAATGTTGTAAACATAGCGGCGGCATCCCTTGCCACTTTGGCGTTTACCGCCATTCTCGGCGATTCCGGCGTGGTGGCCGCCACCGCGGTGATAACCGTGCTTGTTATTATTTTCGGGGAGATACTGCCAAAATCCTACGCCAGGGACCACAGCGAAAAAGTCATACTGTCCTTCGCCGGTCCGCTCAAAGCCGTCTGTGCGCTGTTCTCGCCCGTGACATTTCTTCTGATGAAACTGAGGGGCGCGGTTTCCCCTGCTGTGCAGGCGGGCCCGACCGTCACAGAGGAGGACCTGCTCTACTTAATCGACACGGTAGAAGAGGAAGGCGTAATCGAGGAGCAGGAGCGCGACCTTGTCCAGTCCGCGCTGGAATTCGATGAAATCGATATCAAAGATATCCTCACCCCGCGCGTGAACATGGCGGCGCTGGACGCGGACGCGCCCCCGCAGGAGATACGCGAAATGATCCTGAGTGAGGGATACTCCCGCATCCCGGTTTATGAAGAAAGCATAGACAGCATAATCGGCATCCTGTTTGCGAAGGATTATCTGCGTATATTGCTGGAGGGCGGCGAGCCCGATCTGCGTTCGATGCTCGCCAAGCCAAACTTCGTCCACCGTTCGATGAAAATATCGGACCTTCTGGCACTGCTCAAGAAAAAGCGGCAGAACATGGCAATCGTGACAGACGATTACGGCGGGACGCTGGGGCTTATTACAACGCAGGACATCATTGAGGAAATCGTCGGGGGATTATGGGAGGATGACGAAGAAACGCCCGATGCCTTTGTAAAGCTGGGCGACGGGATTTTTGAGATCCTCGGTTCCTGCCCGCTGCGCGATTTGGAGGAACAGGAGGACTGGCAGGGCTTTGATTTTGAAGGGGATTACAGCACGGTAAATGGCTGGGCTATGCAGTTTTTCGGGCATATACCCGCCGCGGGCGAAAGCGCGGAGTACCGCGACTTAATTCTTGAGGTCCTGCAAATGGACGGCAACAGGATCGATATTCTAAAGGTCACGCGTAAATCAGCATAATATGGGGGATTTGATGTGGAACGGTTAGCGGGCGCGAAAAGAATCGTAGTAAAGGTCGGCACTTCTACATTGACATACGAAACCGGGCTTGTAAATATCCGCAGGATAGAGCAGCTTGTGAAGGTGCTTTCCGACCTTGCGAACTCCGGCAGGGAGATTATTTTTGTCACATCCGGGGCGATAAGCGTCGGCGCGGGGAAATTAAGGCTTGCGCAAAAGCCAAAAGACACCCCCGGCCGCCAAGCCGCCGCCGCTGTCGGCCAGAGCGAGCTTATGCATCTGTACGACAACCTGTTTACCTCCTACAACCATAATGTCGCGCAGGTATTGCTGACAAAGGATGTGGTTGATGACGAGCTACGCAGGAAAAATGTCGTGAACACATTCAATCGGCTGTTGGGCTACAGGGCAATCCCCATTGTCAACGAAAACGATACCGTCGCGGTGGACGAGCTTGAGGGCGACCACTTCGGCGATAACGACACGCTGTCCGCTGTTGTTGCGACGCTTGTCGATGCTGATGTGCTTGTGATCCTGTCGGATTTCGATGGGCTGTTCGACGACAACCCGCGCAAAAATAAGGACGCAAAGCTTATCCCAACAGTGGCGCGCGTAGACAGCTATATTGAATCTGTCGCAAAAGGCTCCGGCAGCAGCCGCGGGACAGGCGGCATGGCAACAAAAATCCAGGCGGCAAAAATCCTGGAGGCCGCCGGCATCGATATGGCTATTATACGCGGCAGCAGCCCCGAGCTGCTCTATGACCTGACAGAGGGAAAGCACGTCGGGACATTTTTTGACTTTAGAAATTAAAGATACTTAGGAGGCCATCCCATGAAGCGGCCGTTTTGTGTAATCGGCTTCCCCTTCGCTGCCGCAATGTACGCCGCTTTCTTTTTTAACGCAAGACAGGCGATGCTGCTGTCAATCGCCATGCTTACAACAGGGCTGTTGGTTTTCATCTTGAACAAAAAGCGTATTGTAATTGTAGTTGCGCTGTTTTCCGCCGCCGGGGCTTTTGGCGCATACGCGCTTTATGACACCGCGCGCGTCAAGCCTTTTCATGATATATCCGATGAAAACGTGCTTATGGAGGGCATTGTGACTTCCGCGGCTTCACAGGGCCGCCGAATGGATTATCTTATAGAAGCCGCTTTTCCCGCCGCCGCTGTCCCTGACGCTGTAATAAGCGTGACAAGCTATGGCGAAACCAGGGCCGTGACGGGGGATGTAATCCGCTGTATTGTACGGCTCCGACCGACAGGCGGCGCATTTGCCCGCAACCGCAGCATCATGGCGGCGGGCGTGACAGTAACGGAAATTGTCCATCTTGAACCGGACGCGAAGCATATCTTCCCATCTGTACGCTTGGCGCTCAGGGAGCGTTTCCGTCACAACCTGTACGCCGCACTGCCGAAAGACACGGCGGATGTTGCGGGGATGATGGTCATGAAGATCGGCGACCCTTTGGACAGGGCTGTCTACAGCCACATGAACCGCTCCGGCATTTCGCACCTTCTGGCGATTTCCGGACTGCATTTTTCAATCATAAGTATGTTCACGCTCAAGCTCCTGCAAAAAACATGGCTCCCGCGCCGTGTCCCGGAGCTTGCGACGATCCTGCTCGGCTTTGTTTTTGTAGCCCTTACGGGATTTTCGGCATCGGTGCTTCGCGCGTTTGTCATGTTCGCGGTTTACATGGGCGGCCAGTTTTCCTACAGGCGCGGCGACCCGATCAATTCGCTGGGGTTCTCGGTGTTTTTGTTATGCGTGATATGGCCGCATTGGACGCAAACCATAAGCTTGCCGCTGTCCGCGTTGTCTACCCTGGGGATTTTGATTTTAGGACAATCTGCATCCGACGCGCTCGGTTGGCGCTTTAAAAGCAGTCACCCGTTGCTGAAAAAACCTGTGCGTGCGCTTACATCCGCGGCGGGCGTGTCTTTTGGCGCGTATATATTTACAATGCCGCTGCTCATGCTCAGTTACGGCTGGATCTCTTTGGCGGCGCTCCCCGCGAATGTTTTGGCTGCGCCGTTTGTCGTTCCCATAATCCTGGGCGGGATTTTCTGTTCACTAATCCCTGTCTCCGTGCCTTTGATGCCTGCGGTGGCATGGGCGGCGGATTTTTGCATACGGTTTTTACTTCGGCTTTCGGAAATGCTCTCATCCGTGCCGTTTGCCACTATCTCCCTCGACCAGGCATGGAAGCCGATATGGCTTGGCGGGGCGGTTTGTGTTTGCGTACTGACATGGAAAATGCGGGATGTCCCGCGCATAAAATCCTGCGCCGCAATGCTGTTGCTGTGCAGTTTCAGCATCGGGGCGCTTGGCGGATTGTGGGCGGACAGGGATAAAATAGAGCTTGTGGCTTTGCCGGGTAACGGCGTGACTTTGCTGATCCGCCGCGGCCAAGCCGTATTGCTGGAGGCGCCGTCGCGCTTTGACGTTAACGCGCTCCTGCGTTATCTCGAGTTCAGGGGCATAAGGTCAATCCCGCTGTTGGTCGCCCCCGGGCATGACGGCAGGATTGACTCCGGGATCATGGACCTTGTCGGGAGGTACCGCCCGGGTACGGTCATCGGCCCGGACGACCTCTTTGTGCTGGAGCAGCTGTCAATCGCGTCAAGCGGCACCCCGATTTACTCCCGAGCACACGCTGTCGTAAACGCGCTGGACGGCGTGTGGATCAGCGTGGATGCGGATTCCGGGGATATACTCATAAACGCGGGGCGGAAAAGGATCCGCAAGCACAGCGGGACCCGGCCGCGCGGCACAGAAATTATCGAGGTTTTGGGCGCGGGGATTTTATCTTTGCCCGAAGGAATCGAAGGCACCGCAACGGTTTTTGAGCCGGTGGGGCAGGCGATATATGGGGAAACCCGCGTGCTTATCCCGATTTATTGAATTTCTGTATTTTATTTCACATGATATGCCGAATTTTGGAGGCGCCTGCCATGCGTTTTGAATCCGAGGAAAGCTTATCTAAGTATCAAAGGGAGCAGGGCATACATGGGCTGTGCCTTTTATACGGCGCGGAGGAATATCTCGTAGACGCGTGGAAAAATCGGATCATAAAGCCGTTCCGCACAGCCGGTGCGTTTGGCTTGCATATGCTTGATGGGCGCTCGCTTGATTGCGATGCGCTTTATGACGCGGTAGAAAGCTTACCGTTCGGTACGCCCGGGTCAAGTGAAGCCGGTGAAAAATGCGTTGTCGCCGATGACCTCGATATGTCAAAGCTTCAGCCAAATGATCAAGACAAGCTTCTTGATGCCGCCGCCAATTTACCGCCCGGATGCGTTTTGGTTATCACGGGAAAAGGCGCCTTCGACCCTAAATCCGCCGCCGCGAAAAAGCTGATTAAGCTTGCCGGGGAGCGTGGCATTGCCGCAGAGCTGGGGTCAAGGGGGCAATCCGGGCTTGTGCAGTTTTTAAGGAACGCCGCCAAACGCAGCGGCTGTGAGCTTTCAGCGCCGCTTGCGCGTTATATCCTCGAGCTGTGCGGCAATGACATGAACACATTGAGCAATGAGCTTCAAAAAATCTGCGCGCGTGCGGGTTACGTGCAAATTACACGCGAACATATCGACGATACCGCAACCCCGAGGGTAGAGGCCCGTGTCTTTGATTTAAGCAGGGCTATACTGAACAGCAGGCCGTCACAGGTGATGGATATACTGGCGGATTTATTTGCACTCCGCGAACAGCCCATATCTATTTTATCGGTGCTGTCGATGTCGTTCGTGGATTTATACCGCGCCAGAAACGCGCGGGATTGCGGTATGACGCAAAATGTTTTTGCGCAGAAATTTGGCTATAAATCAGAATACCGCGTGCGCTCAGCTTATAACGGAAGGCATTCTGCAGTAGCACTTGCGCACGCGCTGGAGGCGCTGTACCGTTGCGACATAAAAATAAAAAGCACCGGCATCGACGGCCGTGTGCTGATCGAGCAAACTGTTGTAAAACTGCTTGAGCTAATGAGCAGGGAGTAGTGATGAAAATAGAAAAAATCTTCGTAAAACAAGCTGTTGTGGTAGAAGGCAAGTACGATAAAATCAAACTGGATTCACTGATTGACGGCTTGATAATCCCCACGCACGGCTTCCATCTGTTCCGCGACCGCGAACTGCGGGAGTTTTTGCGCGGGCTTGCTAAAAGCAGGGGGCTGATTGTCCTGACGGATTCAGACGCGGCGGGGTTTAAGATCCGCGCGTATTTGGGCGGGATGGTCCCGTCCGGGCAAATTACCAATGTCTTCATCCCCGATGTGTACGGGAAGGAGCGTAGGAAAGACGCGCACTCCGCCGAGGGCAAGCTGGGCGTGGAGGGCATGGACACAGAAACCCTGCGCAAAGCCTTCGCCGCCGCGGGCATCGCTGAAGAGAAGCCAAGAGAACAG
This sequence comes from Oscillospiraceae bacterium, assembly GCA_009776345.1. Taxonomy (GTDB): domain Bacteria; phylum Bacillota; class Clostridia; order Oscillospirales; family Ruminococcaceae; genus WRAV01. The sequence continues at coordinate 19,071 of WRLS01000018.1, forward strand.
GGGGAGCCGATTACACGCATGGACCTTTACGAAGACGGGCTGATGGGCGGCGAAAACAGCCGCGCGTTGCGCTTCGCGCTTTATGACAGGCTGTCTTTGCCACGCAGGATAAACCTGACATCAGCGTTGCCGCTGATAAATAACCTGCTGACGAAAGAGGAGTATAAGGAGATTATCGGCGAGATTCGCCGAGGTAGCGGCGAAGTGCAACCGTAGGGGCGGGGTTTTCCCGCCCGAAATTCCCCTCCTTGGAGGGGTGGCGCGAAGCGCCGGGGTGGTTTATAATGCGATTTCATCTTCGGTTAATTTTCACCGCTCAAGCCGCGGGGGCAGTTACTTTGCAACGCGGTTGCACAAGCGCGCTCCGCGACGCAATTATTTACTTTCTTTTTGTCCCGCCAAAAAGAAAGTAACAAAGAAAAACGCGGCTCAGGGGGCTGGGGGCCGCCGCCCCCGCTCGCCCCCTAAGAACCCCCGCGACCCCCCGCAGAGGCTGGAGAAGCCACACTTGCCAGCAAGACGAGCAGAATACAATCAATAAAATACATCTGCCTTCCGCTTTCGCCTTGCGAGGCTCAAATGCTGGGCGCGGGGAAAAAGATAATAGGATAAAAAGAAAACAAAATTTTTCCCCGCTTAATAAACCTTCAGTTAGCAGTTTAGCTTTGATGAACACTGTACAAGTAGGCACAAAGCTAAAGTAGGGAGCGACACCGGAAGCGCCCGCGCACGTAAGAATAGCGGAAAAAGTCTTTGATTTCTTTTATTCATAATACCTTTTTTCGCGTTCGAGACCTGGAGCTCGGCTCGGCTGAGCGATTGGGCGGATTATAGAGCTATGCTTATGACGTGCGCGATGGAAGGCACAAAGCTATGCGATTTGTCGAAATGGGGGTCCGGGGTCTCCCCGGCGCGTTTTGGTTACTTTGCCGCGTTGCAAAGTAACTGCCCCCG